>JAJRXL010000446.1 GCA_024276335.1 Bacteroidota bacterium | reverse complement strand
GGAATATCAGATCATACGGGTACCGCTCTATCTGGCGTAACTGCTGACAGCTTCATCCACGGTCGAATACGTCTCAAACACTGAGGATAGTTTGGTTATTGAAATCAAGTGTTTAATCGTGTCGTTGGCTCCCGCCAATTTAAGCGCACCGCCGGCGTTCTTCATGGTAGTCAATGCACCGATCAGCATGCCGAGTCCCGAACTGTTGACCCGCGCCACCCGCGAGAGATCAATGACGATGTTCTTCTTCCCGTTCTGGACGGCATTATGGAGGAACTCGCGCAACGGATACGCCTCCGGCCCTCCCATGATGTTGCCTTCCATGGCGATCACCAGCACACCGTCCCGCTCTGAACTTGAAAAAGACATCGCTTGCCTGATTCGTGATTAAAACTTGACTTTCATATCGCGCGTGTACACAATGTCACGTACCAGCGCGCTGGCCACGTATATACTCGAATACGTTCCGGCGGCGATTCCAACCAGTAAAGCAAACGCAAACCCGCGTGTGGGCTCTCCGCCGAATAAGAAGAGCGCCAGCACCGCCAGCAACGTTGTACCGGAAGTAAGAACCGTCCGACTCATTGTGGCACTTAAACTCTTGTTCAGGACCTGTTCAAAATCGGTGGTCTTGAAGATTTTCAAGTTTTCCCGGACACGGTCGAAGACCACCACCGTGTCGTTCACGGAATACCCCACGATGGTTAGAAACGCGGCAACCATCGCCTGGTTGAACTCCAGGTTTAAACCGGGAATCAAGCCGTCGAAAATGGAAACGATACCCAGTGATACGAGGACATCGTGAAACAAGGCCAGGACGGCGCCGCTTGCGAACACGAACTTGAAGCGAAAACCGATATACAGCAGGATGCCGATGAGCGCGAAGAAAATCGCCAGCACCGCGTCACGGCGAATTTCCTTCCCGATTTTCGCCTCGACCCTGTTTTCCTGGAGCACTTGTATCTTCTCGCCGGGAAAAGACTTATGCAGTGCTTCCTTAATCATTTCCGAGATTCTTGCTCCTTCTCCCTTGCGTTGCGTCCGGATCAAATAATCACTTGCGCTACCGAACGTCTTGACCTCGACGCTCCCCAGCTCGGAATTCAATACGGCCTTACGCACCTCGCTGATCGGTTTTTCTTCCGGGAATCGGACAACGACCTCGGTTCCCCCCGTAAAATCGATACCCAGATCTACGCCCTTGACAATGAACGATACGATCCCGGCCAGGATGATAACGGATGAAACGCCATAAAAGAATTTTCTTTTCGACATGAAGTCGAAATGCAGATCGGTGAATATCCTCATGTAGAATATTGCTCCTTAATCATTTCCTATCTAGATCTTTTTTCCTGGTACCGCAGTTCAACCCAGGGTGACAAAAGCCGGCTTGGTTTCAACCACTGTTTCAACGATGACTCGCGTCACGATAATGGCCGTGAACAAGCTGCATACAATTCCGATGATGAGCGTCAAGGCAAAGCCCTGGATCGGCCCGGACCCAAAGTTGTATAGGATGAACCCGGTTATCAAGGTCGTAATATTCGAGTCAATAATAGCGCTGAACGCTTTGGAATACCCGCTGTCAATTGCTGCGCGCATGGTTTTTCCCACGCTGTACTCCTCTCGGATACGCTCGTTGATAAGCACGTTGGCGTCCACTGCCATACCGACGGTAAGCAAAATACCCGCCATGCCCGGCAGTGTCAATGTCGCTCCGAACCCCGCCAAAACCCCGATGACAAACAGGATGTTGAAGAGAACGGCGATATCCGCGGTCAATCCCACGAACTGGTAGTAGAAGACCATGAAAATCAGAATCAGTACCACGCCGATCGTGAGGGACATCAGCCCGGCACGCACTGAGTCCTCTCCCAGCGACGGACCGACCGTACGCTCCTCGATGATTTCGACCGGGGCGGGGAGGGCACCTGCTTTCAGAACGATTTCCAAGCGGCGGGCTTCTTCCATGTTATCCATGCCCGATATTTCCGAGTTTCCGCCGATAATTTTCTGCTTGACGTTCGGCGCGGAGTACACCACGTTATCAAGAACGATGGCGATCTGCTTCCCCACATTTGCTCCCGTAATACGCGCCCACTCGCGGGCGCCTTCGCTGTTCATTTCCATGGTCACTACCGCGGCGCCGAATCCTCCGGCCGACTGATCCGTCTGTGCACGGGCATTGACGATCACGTCGCCGGTCAATTCCGGTTTCTTCTTCAGAGCGTACAGGATGTAATACGACCCTTCCTGGTACTTTACGGGCTTCGCGCTCCAGGCAAACTGAAAATCGGGCGGGATGGCCTGCCGCACTTCTTCCCGACGCAGAACATTCTGCACGCGTTGCTTTTGCGACTCGGAAGCGATTGCCACGCCGGTCCGTGCGTCAAAACTGAAGAGCGAACGGAATGGATGCTCCTTCTTGAGCTTGGCGAGCTTTTCCTCCTCGCTCAGATTTGCCTCAAGAACCGAGTCCGCCGCGTTCAGCGAGTCCTTCTTGGAGGCAACCGCAGTCGTATCCCGCGTAAGCGATGTATCCGTCGAAGCAGTCAATGTATCGACCAGGTTTTCTCCCAGCAGGACTTTATCGAGATTATCGAAGACCTTCTCGACCACCTTGGGGTCCTGAAGAAGCTTGAACTCCAACTGTGCGGTTTCCTGGATGAGTTGGCGCACGTCTTTCTCGTTGCTGACACCCGGCAATTCCAGCACGAGGCGTCGGTTGCCCTGCTTCTGGATGCTGGTTTCCGAAACGCCATACTGATCGATACGGTTCCGAATGATCTCCATGGCGCGATCGACCGCTTTCCCGGCTTCCTCCTTGAGATGGGCCAGGACTTTATCGTTATCGTCGCGGATGTCACCGTAATAGCGGCTGAGACGAAGGTTGCGCTTGGAGAACTGGCGCGCAAAGATATCCAGGACCGGTTCGTCCGAAGTTTCCGCCTCTTTCCTGGCTTCGGCGATGATCTCCCGCAACAACTTATCTTGATTCTTTGCCATTTTCTCCCACATGGACAGGACATCAACTTCCATCGTCACGTACATCCCACCCTTCAAATCCAGACCCAGCTTCAGGCGGTGGGTGCGTGCATAACGAATGTCCTTTTCATGCTCATCGTAGTACCGTGCGCTGTCCTCCCCGGACAGCTTTTCAAGTTTACTCTGGTACTGGTAGTCGTCCCACGTTGGTTTGAGAGAGAAGAGCGCCAGGAGAATAAACGCGATAATAAGCGTAATACGAAATCGGTGTTTCTTCACAGGTAGGGTTATCTCCGATTGATTCTGGTTTGAATTCCATGCACAAAGTTCAATTATGCACAGGCTATCAAATATAACACCCGTTTCTTTTCAAAGTCAAACGACAAAGAGCGCGAAGACCGTGTTCGCGTACGAAATACAGGTAGAATGACCCGTGGCAAAGCATTTTCGCAACTTTTTCCGAATCAAGCCAATTCAAAATCATTTTTCCCTTTGCTTCAGCACTCGTTCCAGCCATCTTTTCAGCAACGGATGAGTCTCATATTTTTTCGCCTCTTCCAGGATGCGGTAAGCCCGTGCGGTGGATATTTTTCCCAGGGCCTGCATCGCAACCAACCGCATGCGCCACGAGGGTTCCTTCACTATGCGGGACAGATCGGTGATCACGTCCGGCTGAATGTCCGCGAACTTCGACAGCGCCATGACCGCATCGCGTCGCTGTACCAGGCCTGGACCGGGGCGAGCGAGCTTCCTGATTTCCGGTAATACCGAGACAACGTTCATGGACGCGAGGTAAGACAGGGCTGTCCGTTGCAGCACATTGCGAAACGATTCCTTGCCGATGTATTCCCTGAGTAGGGGAACCGCATCGAGGGAATCGAGTTGGGCAAGCGCGGAAAGGGCACCTGCTTCGACATAGTAACTGGAGTCGCGCAGCTTATCCAGAAAGAGAGAGCGAAGCATACGATCATGATAACGCGACAACCCGTTGACGGCGCGGGCCCGGATTGTCGATTGTGCGTCGTCGAGGAGATCGTGATACAATGCCTTCAACGCCTGTCGGTACGACACCGAATCGATGTTCACGCGTGCCATCTCGTCGAGCAACGTTTCTTTCACACCATAAAACGGGTCGGTGCGAACTACCTGCGCCAGGGCTTCGAACACTCCCTCCTCGTCAGCGCGCGCAACGAGTTGTTTCCCCGCCCAAATGCGGCGGGTGAAATCACTATCATGACGCAATTGGTATATCAATTCATCGGTGGTCTTTTCAAACGACACCGTGCACATGGCATTCAGACCGTGGTTGAAACTGACCAGCAGGGGCCGCGCGCGGACGTGAAATCGCAGGGTCGTATCCGCGGATGCAATGTTGACGCACTCAAGGCGACTCCATCCCTCACCGGCGAACTTGATGTCGAGCGCTACGCGGAAAGTTCCGCAGAGGCTGTCGCGCTCCTGGACTTGTCGCACACGCAATGCGCATTCATTCGTTCCCGCG
>JAJRXL010000445.1 GCA_024276335.1 Bacteroidota bacterium | reverse complement strand
TGACCGTGCCCGCCTCGATGATCAGCGTGGCTCCGTCATCCACGAATACCCTTCCGTTCAGAACGTACACGTTCTCCGAGGTCCACTTTACCGTCTGTCCCGGTTGGATGTCGCTATCCGTTACCTGGACTACCGTCTGGGCCTGGACGGACCAGAGGGAAAAGAAGACCAATATCGTTGCCTGAAACAGTGTTCTCACGCTACTACCTTTTTGTTGATGACACAAATGATTTACAAAGTGTATGAAAAGCCAAGTGAAACGGATCGCCCCAGGGCATACTGTGTGGCAATAAAATCCCGGCCGTTAAAGTGATGCACGCGTTTCACGGACGCGTCCAGGATATTATTCACCGTCGCTTTCAGACTGAAATGAGCGATGATTTTTTGCGCAAAGCTGAGGTTGAGCATCGGGCGCGGCTGTTCGTAGATGTTTGGCGTTCCCCCCAGACTCACTTCGGTCAGCCTCTCGCCGAACACGTTGAAAAAGAGTGTGGCCGAAGTGCCGGAGGACATGTTATCGTACGTCAGATCGACATTGATGATATATGGAGATTGGCCTTGGAGCGGACGCAAACCGGAGGCGTCCGGGTTCAGGGAACGTATCGCCTCGAGTTCCTCGGCGGGAATAGAGGCCGCAGACCGGATCAACGCGACGTTCATGCCGAGATGAAAATTGCGAAGGGATGCGAAAAGCGCTTCCAATCCGGTCCGGATTTCCAGCTCGATGCCTGCCACCGTGGCCTTTTCTATGTTATCGTAGCCGACTTCGCCGTTGATGGTACGAATAACTCTTTCGATCGGGTCGGAAAAGACTTTGTAGAAAGCGCTGACGGCATACACCTCGCCGGGGCGGACGAACCATTCCCATCGAAGGTCGAAGTTGTCGATGAGCGTTCGTTGCAGGTGCGGATTCCCCACGTAAATGAAATCTCCGACGAAATCGAACGAAGAATAAGGCGCGATTTCACGGAACTGAGGACGGGCGAGCGTTTTTCCATAGGCCGCTCGCAGATTCATGTTGCCCTGCAGCTTGTACACGATATTCACCGAAGGCAGCAGGTCGTCGGTATCCAGGTTGCCCTTTTCCATGGACGGGTCCTTGCTCTCGACCTTTATGCGCGTCGTTTCATACCGGAACCCGACGATAGCCCTGAGAGAGCGAAGGACCGGAACTTCCGCCATCAGGTAGGCGGCCGAGACAACCTGCTTCCCGTCATAGTTGTTCGAAAGCTGCGAAAGATCGACAACGTAATTGCCGAAACGATAGAAGTTTCCCGTGCTGTACCGGGAAAGGATGCCCATGTTCTCGTTCTGGAAAAAGTCATCCGGGCTGCCGGTGTAGCGGATCTTATCCTGCCGGATCTCGAACCGGCGTTCCGTGAAAGTCCGGTTTTTCGTTGAAAGATACCCACCGATTTTCAGCTTGCCCTGAACGCCGTTCCAGGAAGAAAATGGAAGCGCAATACTCATTCTTCCGTTCACGTCGTTTTCATTCATCGTCCGGAAATACCGCGTGGGAAAAGGGTAAATACTGGGCCTGATGGCGTAATTCGTTTCGAGTTGCCCGTTGCGTTCGACCACGGTGTAATTGTCCGTAAAAAATCGCGTATCCGGTTCATCCTGGTACGAATTCGAAAACGCCCCCGCCCAATCCACTTCGATGCCGGACAGTGCGTCGAAATGGTGTTCACCGTTCAACTGGAATGATTGCAAGCGACGCTCCGTGTACTTCAGCGTTCTCGTTTCATAGGTCGCATTGCCGGAAAGGTCACGCGGGAACGCGCCGTACTGGTACCTGGCCATCGATTCTCCGCTCTGGGAATACATGTAATTCGCCTCCACCGTATGGTTCCGCGAGAGCTTGTACGAAAGCTTCGCCATCCCGCCCCACAACACGTTGTCCGTGCTCTTGTTGCTGTTCAGCAGGAAATCGTTGACCAATTCCTGCACGTCGGCGACATCGCCGGTCAATTGCCATCGCCCTGCAATGCCGTTCTGGTACGAGGTGTAATTGCGCGAATAACTCAGGCTGCCTATTATTCCCAGCGGATTGTCGAACAGGCCGGTCTTTCCGCCCATACTTATGCTGTAACTCTGGTTCAGCGGCGCGCGACGACTGACCGGCGACATGGATGTGTTAAAAGCCCGCGTCATTTTGTCCAGAAGTTCAGCCTTTTCCGGATCCGTGTACGCCGAACCGATATCAGGCACCTGCACTCCCGGTTCGTTCAGAATCGCCGGCATTTGCCTGGAACCGTCATCCATGCCGATCCAGTCCCTGGAACCGCCTGGATAGGTAAGGAATGAAGCCCCGAATTGCGTTTCGGTATTGAACGAAGACGAGAGCGATATCTTCGTGAGAAATCTCTCGGGGAAATCTTTCGTGTTGATATTTATTGATCCGCCGGAAAAGTTGCCCGGCCTGTCCGGAGTAAAGGTCTTTACCGTGACAATATTGGCCAGAAGCGCGGCGGGGATCATATCCAGTTGCACTGCTTTCTTATCGGGGTCGGAACTCGGCAGCTCGTTGCCATTGAGCGCGGCTGTCGTGTAGCGGTTGCCCAGACCCCGGATGACCACGTATTTCCCGTCCATCAGCGAGGCGCCGGTCACGTGTGTCATGGCGGTGGCGGCGGTGCTCGCGGAAAAGCGGGACATCGATTCGGCGCTGATCGCATCACTGACCGAGGACGCCTTGCCACGCTGGCGCAACAAGGATAGTTCGTTGTCGTTCAACGACTTCGCCTTGATGACGATCTCATCAACCTTGTAGGTTTCCTGGTGAAGCAGGATATCCACACGTATCACCGCGTTACCGGTCACTTCCACCCCGGAAATCTTTTTCCGTTGATAACCAATCATGGAAGCGAACATGGAATAGGTGCCGGCTGGAACGTTCTTTATCACATAATGCCCCTTCAAATCGCTGGCCGCACCGAGTGTTTTCCCCGCCAGGATGATGTTAACGCCGATAAGCGCCTCGCCGGTCTCCGCATCTGCCACCGACCCGGTAATGGTGCCGGTTGGCACGTTTTGCGCGTTCACGTTGGTCG
>JAJRXL010000444.1 GCA_024276335.1 Bacteroidota bacterium | reverse complement strand
TGCTTGATGTGGGTCACCGGCCGGTTGAACAGCTTCATGGATATTTCGTTTTCCGCATAGCCGATAAAGGTCTCATCGAATATTTCGTCAATGCCTTCGGTCAACACGCCGTAGTTGCCTCCCCACACTTCCTTGACCCCGGCTTCCCGGGCCAGTCGAACCATCTCCCGCACGATGGGAATATCTTTCATATAAAAGGATATCCCCAGAACATCTACCCCTTCAGCCAGTTGTTTCTTGAATTTCCTCCACGAAGGGTATTCCAGGATTTCTATTTCCGGTATGTTCTCACGAATAAACCGAAGTCCAAACGCCTTGACAATCGTCCGCAACCTGATCAGACGCCGGACAGAAATTGCATAGTAATCATACATGCCCTGTACGGGTGTGGTAAATACGACACGCTTTGACATACCGTCTTCCTTTATCTATATGAAAATGTTTGTATTCTCCCTCTGAGAGGAAGTATAACAATAATATCCTTTGCTGGCAACAACGATTGCTGTTTTCGAGCGCCGGATCTCTGCGACCTATGTTCGTGATAACTCGTCAAGCAAGGCCAGGCATCGTGCAACGACCTCATCCAGGCCCACCATCTCGCGTTCCCCGGTTTTCCGTACCTTGATCTCCACCTTGCCGTCTTTCAGGTTCCGCTCGCCCACAACAACCTGCAAGGGAAAACCCAACAGGTCGGCGTCGTTAAACTTGAACCCGGCGGAGACGTTCGTCCGATCGTCGAACAGTACTTCCATGTTTTCTCCCGTCAGGCGCCGGTAGACATCTTCGGCAGCCCGCGCAACCGCCTCGCTCTGCATCTTCAAAGCGATGATGTGCACGTGGTACGGAGCCAGGGTCGGATGCCAGATGATCCCTTTCTCGTCATGGCTTTGCTCGATATGACAGGCGAGAATACGCTCGACGCCGATACCGTACGACCCCATGATGATGGGATGTGTCTTGCCGTTTTCGTCCAGGAAAGTCGCTCCCATTGCTTCCGAATACTTGGTTCCCAGCTTGAAGATATGTCCCACTTCGATAGCGCGAACGACGCGCAGGGGGCGTCCTCCCAGTGGGTCAGGCTCGCCTTCTTTTACCGTGCGCAGATCGTAGTAGGCGGTGATCTTGGCGTCGCGAGCGAGATCGATGTTCCTGTAATGGAACCCGTTTTCATTCGCTCCACTGACGAGACCGTTTGCCTGCTCGAGGCGCAGGTCGGCTATTTGAGGTATGTCGGTTTTAAGGTTGATTGGACCGATGGATCCTGCGTCGGCACCGGTGAGCTCGGCAAGTTCATCGTCACGGGCGGGGCGAACCTCGTTGGCTCCCAGCGCCGCTTGGAGCTTGGATCCATTCAACTGGTCGTTGCCTGCCATGAAAACGAGATACGGCGCATCGTCCGCGATGTACACCAACGCCTTGGCGCACCGCTCTTCAACAAGACCGAATTGTTCCACCAGCTCGTCGATGGTCCTGGCTTCCGGTGTGGCGAATTTTTCAACGGGCGGGTTATCCTCGATCCTTCCCACGGGGGGAACCTGCGAGGTCGCGACTTCGACATTTGCAGCGTAACCCGATTCCTCGTTGATAGCACACACGTCCTCCCCGGCATCGGATTCCACCATGAACTCCTGGCTGCCTGTGCCGCCCATAGCCCCGCTGGAGGCCCCCACGACGAAGAACTTCAAGCCACAACGCTGATAGATCCGATGATACGCGCGGGAGTGCATTTCGTAACTCTTGTCCAGCCCTTCCCACGTCGCATCGAGGCTGTAGCTGTCCTTCATGGTGAACTGCCTGCTCCGGATCACGCCCGACCGCGGTCGCGGTTCGTTACGAAACTTCTCCTGGATCTGGTACCATGCCTGGGGCATGTCCTTGTACGATTTCACGAAGCTCCGGGCAATAGACGTAATGATTTCCTCGTGCGTCGGCGCGAGCACGTATGGCCGGTCCTTGATATGAAACATGGTATCGCCGAACGCTTCCGTGCGTCCTGTTTCATCCCATACTTCGACAGGGTTGAGAGCGGGGAGATGAAACTCCTGCGCGCCGATCGCGTCCATCTCCTCGCGGATGATTTGCATCGCTTTCTTCAGCGCCCGATAGCCGAGGGGTAAAAAAGAGTATATGCCCGCGCCCAGGAGCCGGATCATGCCGGACCGCAGCATGAGTCGATGACTGACCATCGCCGCGTCGGATGGAACTTCCTTCAGGGTCGGGAGAAAAGCCTTTGTGACACGCATGTGTTTGTTCCGGTGATAGTGAATACAAGAATACAGGCAGGTTTCTGCCTGTCGGCTGGTACCCCCGGGGTGACTCGAACACCCGACCAACGGTTTAGGAAACCGCTGCTCTATCCACCTGAGCTACGGGGGCGAAACATCTCACGCCTGTAAAATACGGCCCCGAGGCTCGCAACGCAACGCGCGAGGCATACATCCAGCGCGATACCGCACGCCGCCTCGTTCACTCGACGCTCCGACCATGCCGGGAAAGCACCTGCGAGGCCGTCCTTCCCTCGAGCACGCAAACCGGTTTCCCGCAGGGAATATGTATACGGTAAATGCCTCGCAGGGGAAAAAGTTTTCAATAGAAATTTTTTTGCAAGACAGAATTCTTTTAGATTTAAACAGATGGATGATGATGGTACCATTCATTACGCAACATATCATCCCCACAGTCCCCCCTTGTAAATCTTCAAACATACAATGTAGGAGCTTCTATGACACTCGCATTTGAAGACTTCATGGCTGAAGTCAGAGCAAAGAATCCAGACCAACCCGAGTTCCTCCAGGCGGTTGGAGAAGTTATTGAGTCTTTGTTACCGGTGGTGGAGCAACACCCGGAATACCGGAAAGCCAAAATTCTTGAGCGCATTGTCGAACCGGAGCGCGTCATCATGTTTCGTGTGCCGTGGTTGGATGACAACGGCGAGGTTCAAGTCAATCGTGGATATCGCATTGAATTCAACAGCGCAATCGGACCGTACAAAGGCGGCTTGCGCTTTCACCCCAGTGTGAATCTGAGCATCCTGAAATTCCTCGGATTCGAACAAGTGTTCAAGAACAGCCTGACGACACTCCCCATGGGCGGAGGCAAGGGCGGTTCCGATTTCGACCCAAAAGGAAAGTCGGACAACGAAGTGATGCATTTCTGCCAGAGCTTCATGAATGAACTGTTTCGCCACCTGGGACCCAACACGGACGTCCCCGCCGGGGACATCGGCGTCGGTGGCCGCGAAATCGGCTTCCTGTTCGGCCAATACAAAAGACTTCGCAATGCCTTCGAGGGCGTATTCACGGGTAAGGGCCTCTCCTACGGCGGAAGCCTGATTCGCCCCGAGGCGACCGGCTATGGCTGCACCTACTTCGCCGCCAATATGCTCGCCACACGCGGCGAATCGTTCGAAGGCAAGACCGTGACCATCTCCGGGTCCGGAAACGTTGCCCAGTACGCCGTGCAGAAAGTCAACGAGCTCGGCGGCAAGGTCGTAACGCTCAGTGATTCCAGCGGCTACATTGTCGACATGGACGGCATCTCGGGCGAGAAGTGGGACTTCGTCATGGAACTCAAGAACGTGCGCCGCGGAAGGATCCGCGAGTACGCCGAGAAATACCCCAACGTGGAATACCACGAGGGCAGAGGCGTGTGGCGCGTTCCCTGTGACGTGGCCCTTCCCTGCGCGACCCAAAACGAACTCGACGGCGAAGATGCCAAGGCCCTGATCGAGAACGGTTGCATTTGCGTTTCCGAGGGCGCGAACATGCCGACTACTCCCGATGGCATCAACGTTTTCCTCAACAGCAATATCCTCTACGGTCCGGGCAAGGCGGCAAACGCAGGCGGTGTAGCGGTATCCGGCCTCGAAATGAGCCAGAACTCCATTCGCTTGAGCTGGCCACGCGAGGAAGTCGACGGACACTTGCACAGAATCATGAAGGACATCCATGACTCCTCGTTGGCCGCGGCGGAAAAATACGGAACGCCGGGTAACTACATGCATGGCGCCAATATCGCCGGCTTCCTGAAAGTCGCCGATGCCATGCTGGCACAGGGCGTCGTATAAACAGCGCCAGGAGCCATTGTTTCAAAGGCGTCCTTCGCGAGAAGGACGCCTTTCAATTTTACACCCGCCTACACGGAAGCCGCAGGGATCACTATTCCCGGCCGTTCGACCGCGCTTGTTTCAAGATCACGCCTTTGCCGGATCTTCCATCCACGATTATTTCAACGTCCTCGGGAAGGGATACGCGCCGGATGTACTTCGTCTCGAACGTCACCGGCTGTTTATCCAGCCAGTCCCAATCGATAATATGGCGTGTGTCGTAATGTCGAATGGTGAAGTACGCTATCCTGAACGACGTGATGTTTTGAAAGAAATGCGACCCCTGCGACGGGTCGATGTAAACATTGGGCAACGAGGTTTCCACGATCGCACGCGCTCCGGAAATGGCAGGAAATTTTATCGGTATTCCCAGGAAGGGATCCGCCGA
>JAJRXL010000047.1 GCA_024276335.1 Bacteroidota bacterium | reverse complement strand
TTATAACGTTCAACCCGCTCTCAAGCAGCGCCAAATTCCAAATCTCAAATTTCAATTTTCAAATTCGAAATTCTCCTTGTCTCCTTGTTCCCGTCTTCTATATAACCGCAAAGAACGCAAAGAAGGCGCGGAGATCGCAAAAGAAAAACGTTCGAACGTTCCAACGTTATAACGTTCAACCCGCTCTCAAGCAGCGCCAAATCCGAAATTCGAAATCTCCGCAATTCCCACATTAATCGCCATCCCCACATTGGCAGACACCCGGCTCTTTTGTACTTTACTCTTGCAGCCCGCGATGTAGGGGCTGTCCTTTTCCAGCCTGATTCCACAAGAGAATTCCCATCATGCCTCACGACATCGAATCCGTCACGAGATTTATCACCGATCACTCCGTGGAATTTCTCGACCTCAAGGCCATCGACCTGGTGGGCACGCTCCACCACCTGACATTGCCGGTCGGCCCCGGCATCCTGGAGAACGTCATGAATCACGGCGTGGGCTTTGACGGATCCAGCTACGGTTTCCTGAAGGTCGAGCAGAGCGATATGGTTCTGAAACCCGACCTGGACACGGCGCGGATCGACCCGTTCCGCGACCGACCCACGCTGAGCTTTTTCGCCGATGTTTACCTGACCGATACACGTCGTTCCCGGTTCGACCAGGACGGACGCTGGATCGCCGCGAGGGCGGAAAACCTGCTCCGGCAACTCGACATCGCCGACCGGTCGCTGTGGGGACCCGAATTCGAGTTCTACCTCTTTTCCAGCGTCGAGTACGACACCCGCACCAGCGCATCGTACTACAAGGTGATCCACGACGAGGAATTCCACTCCAACGCCTACCACGCGTGCAGCCCGTTCGACCTGTATGATGATTTCCGGGACGAAGCGTGCGACCTGCTCAAGAAATCCGGCATCGGAGTCAAGTACCATCACCACGAGGTGGGGGAGCGGGGACAGCAGGAAATTGAAACCTGTTTCGCGCCGTTGCTACAGACCGCGGACGCCATCATCATGACCAAGTACCTGATCTTCAGCCTTGCCGCGAAAAAAGAGCTGGAAATTACGTTCATGCCCAAGCCCATGTACAACCAGGCCGGCTCGGGCATGCACGTCCACCAGTTCCTGGTGCGCGGCGACACGAACTGCTTTTACGAAGAAGGCGCCTACGCGAATTTCAGCGAGACAGGCTTGTACTACATAGGCGGATTACTGAAACACGCCCGGGCCCTGGCGGCGTTCACCAATCCCAGCACCAACTCGTTCAAGCGGCTGGTACCCGGGTTCGAAGCGCCCGTGACGATTTGCTACGGGCAGGCGAACCGCTCTTCCACCGTGCGTATTCCAAAGTACATCAGCGATCCCAAAGAAACGCGGCTCGAGTACCGTCCCCCCGACGCCACCATGAACCCGTACCTGGGCCTGGCCGCCATGCTCATGGCGGGCATAGACGGCATCGTGAACGCCATCGATCCGCGCACCGAGAATTTCGGTCCCTTTGATACCAACGTGTTTCGCAACGGCGAGCCGGACCTGACCTTCCTCCCCCGCAACCTGGAGGAAGCCCTGGAAGCGCTCCGGGAAGACAACGAGTTCCTGAAAAGGGACGGAGTATTTTCCGAGAACCTGATCCGGCAATGGATCAAGGTAAAAGAGCGGGAAATACAGGCAATCGCCACCATGCCGCACCCGTTTGAATACAAGATGTATTTTCACCTGTAAGGACTAATAGAAGTAACACGCTCAACGAGATGACCCGGCGGTCAGTTCGGCGCGCATTCTTTCCACGGATTGCTTGACGTTTCCGACGATTGACCGGAAGACGCGGAAACCGCGAAGATCGGCGAAGAAGGGGTCCTCCAGGGCCAAGGGATACAGGAGCCAGTGCCGTTCCACCGCCTTCTCGAGCCATTCGTACGCGCGCGGTCTGTCGCCCAGCAGGGCGTAAATCGAAGCCATTTCGTAACGCAGCTCCCACTGGCGGTTTCCGTATCCGATGCGCTTGAGTATCTCTTCCAGCACGCGATTGAAAAGTTCCTGCGCCTTCTCCTTCTCGCCTTTTTTCCAGTACACATAACCGAGGAGTGTGGCGACCGAGCGTACTGCCGATACCGGCACACTCCACGG
>JAJRXL010000443.1 GCA_024276335.1 Bacteroidota bacterium | reverse complement strand
CGATTTTCTTCACGCAGCAGGCACGGGTATGCAGTTAAATGCTACAGCGCTCGGTCTTGATGTGCAATGCGGGGACTTCTGGCCGGACACATGGAAGAGATACGCGGCGCTTTCGGACGAATGGCGAAGAGAACTCGGCAATAGCTACGACGAGTTGATAGAAACGTTGAAATTGGAAAAGGCAAAACTTGTCGCTTCTTCTTCCGGGGAAGAATACGAGCGCATGTTGTTGTTGGCCGGGATCGGGAGGATGGGCAATGCCTTGTTTTCGTCCGTGGACCGGGCGGAAGGTGGGGCGATTCGAGAACGCGGGATGGTTCAGACCGTGCTTTGTATACTCGAGCATGAAATCGCGGGTGAGAAGGCGATCGTCTGGTCGCACAACCTGCACGTGGCAAAGAGCGCGTTCCGTATGCCGGAGCTGGCGGAGGGCGCGCTCCAGCCGATGGGAATGCTCCTGAGCGACAAGCTCGACGACGCATACGTTGCTATCGGGGGCACCTTCGGGAAGGGATCGTACGGCTCGGATCTGCCTCCCGGTGAACGCGTGTTTGCGAAGCTTTCCGATGACGTCATGGATGAAACGCTCGCGAAAGTCGGGGCGCCTGTTTTCTTGATCGATCTGCGCGGAGTTGAAGTGGATCCCGAAGCGGCGCGTTGGCTGCGGCAGGAGCAAGTATGGAGAGCGCAGGATGCCCGGGCCATGCAAGTACCGAGCGCTGCATTTGATCTCGTGTACTTCGTAAGGACCGTCTCGCGCTCGCAACCCACACCCCTGGCGCTTCGGCGGTTTCGATTGCTCGGGGCGCGGCGCTAAGTGCCCATAAAACAAAAATGCCCCTGCACCAGGATGTGCAGGGGCATATAAAGTGATATCGACTGTTAGTCGGTATTTACCACGAGCGGGAGTATCCGCCGCCGCCGCCGCCACGTCGATTCTTGTTGTCAGACCTGTCCTCGCGTGGGCGAGCTTCATTGACAATAAGATTGCGACCTTCAAGCTCGGATCCATCGATATTTTTGATGGCTTCCTGAGCTTCCGTCTTCGATGGCATTTCGACAAATCCAAAGCCACGAAGTTCCTGTGTGAATTTATCTTGAATCAGCTTGACTTCACGAACTTTGCCATAGGTTTCAAAGACTTTGCGGACTGCTTCTTCGTTTGTTGATTTCGGGAGATTCCCGACGTAGATGTTCATAGTGAACTCCAAAAAGAATGAGAATAGATGTACCCATCGAAAGGAAAATTTCTTCGCACAAATACATTAACTGTGACAGGGAACAATCCCGTGGGGTACGTACAAATTGAAAAATCCAGCGACTTGTAAAAAAAGTGTCCATATCCATTGTTTGAAGCTTTTTGCCGGGCAGCGTACATTTCACTACCGCGATTAAAGGCGGTCGGCTCCTTTTGTGGATCGGACATCGTATGTACAAATCAGCATAGGGATACAGTATACAAAATAATATCCGGGAATCCAACTTTATTTTGACGGAGCGGAGAATTAATTGAGATCGCATGTTAGCAGGCGTTTCGCAAGCCGCCGAAATGGATTCGGCATGATATCCGCGCGCGGGAACCACTGCGCGCGTGGCGGCCCGGCCACGGTTTTCCACCGCAGTACGAGGAGGATTTCCTTCTGGGGATGCGTATTGGAAATCGTTTGCAGAAGCCTCGCGGGAAACGCAAAAGAGAGCGATCAGCAAATGGACGCCATGCGCATATACCAGATGCGCGTGAGTGCAGGAACGAGCCCCTGCCTTCATGGCGCGGGGTCTTCAATGAATGTATGTTTCACTAGTTCGGGGTTGTTGTCATGTCACATTTCGAAATCGTTGTAACTCTGGTTACCATCGTCTATGGGCTGATGCTGACCGACCTGTTTGGAAGCCTTCATAAGCTTATACGAGCAAGTAATGCCGTACGATGGCACTGGTTGCCGCTCCTGGCTGCGTGGTATATCCTGTTGGTTGTTCTGAAGAACTGGTGGGCGATTTCGTATACCCAGCAGGCTGAACATTGGAAGAATTTCATAATCTTCATAGGTTATGGACATCTGCTGGTTCTGCTGTACCTCCTGGTTTCGTCTGTCTTTCCCGATTCAATTCCAGACGAGGGGATCAGTCTCAAGCAGTACTACTTCGGCAACCATCGCTATTTTTGGGGCCTGATGTGCGCCGTGTATTCATTGGCTTTTATCATATCCATCGCGGGGAAATCATTGGCGGGTGATCAAATTCATGCGGTCAGTATTCTGGTTAAAATTGCATTTATTGCTTTGATCCTGGTGCTCGCAATTTCAAAGAACTACCGGGTTCACGTGATTATTCTCGTGTTTTTCGTGATAGAAATAATCGCGGAAACGGTTCTTTCCGTTCTGGGATGATCCCGAAATAGTCCGATGAAACGCCTATTGGTGATCTTGTAACAATTATGCCTGGAATGTTGGAAATGCATACAAATACGTCCACAGACAGTTTGGAATACAAGAAATACCTGGCATTCATGAGATCCATCGCGGATGTTCCCGAGGATGAAGCGGAAAAAATGGCCGAGGTTTTCAGGCACGAGAAATTGGATAAAGGGCAGTTCTTTATCAGGGCCGGAGAGCGTCCGCAGACAATCGGATTTATCATCTCGGGCATCTTGCGTCTTTATTACCTGAATGATAAGGGTGACGAATTCACGAAGGCGTTTTGTGTGGAAAATGAAATGGTTGCCGCGTATAGCGCGTTGCTGTTGGAGGAGCCCTCGCGGCTTTTCATAGAAGCGCTCGAAGATACGTCCCTGCTTGTCGCCCCGTACGAATCCTACAAAAGAATTTCCTCCGGGCACATCTGCTGGCAAATTATCAATCAAAAAATGGCCGAGGCGTTGATCATTAAAAAAGAAAAACGCGAGAGCGCCTTGCTCATGGATGACGCCGCAAAACGATACTTGCAGTTTCTCGAAGACTATCCGGGATTGGAGGGAAAAGTCAAGCAATACTACATTGCCTCATACTTGGGAATAACGCCGGTTTCCCTGAGTCGGATTCGCTCGAAATTGAAATAATCTTAACCTATGTTAATGAATTTCAGGAGAGCCTGTTCTACATTGCGAGCGATGATGAGATGCATTGATGTAAGGGAAATTGACAATGAAAGTAAACAAAAGCGAAACAGCCATCGTTCTTATCGAATTCCAGCAACAATGGACCGAAAAAGGGTTGTTCAACCGGTTGATCAAGAATCAACTGGAAACGAGAAAAGTCGTGGAAAACACGCGGCGCCTTGTGAAGGAAGCGAGGAACCAAGGCCTCGCCATCATTCACGCGCCCTTGATTGTCGATCCCAAACGCAAGAAGGGATGGCTGGCGTACCTGACCATCGGCAAGATATTCACGAAGGACACGCGGAAGGCGGAATCGGTCGGGGGCCTGTTTGAGGAAGGTGATGTCCTCGCCCAACGGGACTATTACAACCTGAGTGGTTTCGACGCCTTTTATAAAAGCGACCTGGAGAACGTCTTAAGAGGTCACGGCATCGAGCACGTGTTTATATGCGGATTTGCTACGGATCAATGTCCCTCGAAGACGTTGCGAACCGCGTTGCGCAAAGGCTTCGACGCTTACCTTGTCACTGACTGCACGGCGACGTTCAACGGTTTTTTCCAGAAAAGTGCGGAGCGCAAGGATGGCGTACGCGCGGTAACTTCTCGAGAATTGCTGGAAAAGTTGAGCGCCGGTTGACGCGAAACCGCCCCCCGTATCGAAACGGCTGAGGTTGTCGGTTACATGCTGCCGGTAAAATGAACATTGCATACTTCCGGCAAAAAATCGCAAATTGGTGATGGGATGATATAGCTGCCCCTTGTCAGTGTGCCGGGTTGGATGGATTATGCTATTATGTACGATGATGCTCACGCCACCGCGGTATTCACTGTATCGATCGGGACGACTCGTAAACCGCCCACGGGGTTCCGTTATTGGAAATGCTTGTCAGCCATCATCACTCAGGAAGAACAGCCGGGGAGAAATGCAAAATGCGTAAGAAAACCTTGACTACGGCGGCGGGTATTCCCGTCAGTGATAATCAAACTTCCCTGACCGCGGGAGAGCGCGGGCCGGTCTTAATGCAGGACCATCAACTGCTCAATAAGCTGGCCCATTTTCACCGCGAACGCATCCCGGAACGCGTCGTACACGCCAAGGCGGCTGGCGCACATGGGACGTTCACGGTCACAAAGGATATTACCGCCTACACGAAGGCGAAATTGTTTTCGGAAACGGGAAAGACGACCGACGTCTTTACCAGCTTCTCCACCGTGGCGGGCGAAAAGGGATCGGCGGACACGGTACGGGATGTGAGGGGCTTCGCGTTGAAATTTTACACAGAAGAAGGGAACTGGGACATGGTGGGGAACAATACACCGGTGTTTTTTATCCGGGACGCGATGAAATTCCCGGATTTTATCCATACACAGAAACGAATGCCGCAATCGAACCTTCGGTCGGAAACCATGTGGTGGGATTTCTGGTCCCTCGTTCCCGAATCCCTGCACCAGGTAACCATTCTGTTCTCGGACCGTGGTATCCCTGAAGGCATCCCGTACATGAACGGCTATGGGAGCCACACCTACAGTTTCATCAATGCAAACAATGATCGCTTTTGGGTGAAATTCCACTTCAAGACCCAACAGGGCATCCGGAACATGACCCCGGAAGAGGCGAACCGCATTGCCGGTGAAGACCCCGATTACCATACGCGTGAGCTGTTCGAGGCGATTGAACGCGGCGACTATCCCAAGTGGACGTTCTACGTGCAAATCATGCCGGAAACCGACGCGGAAAATTATCGATGGAACCCGTTTGATTTGACCAAGGTCTGGCCGCATAAGGATTATCCCTTGATTGAAGTTGGCGT
>JAJRXL010000442.1 GCA_024276335.1 Bacteroidota bacterium | reverse complement strand
CTTCCGACGTGGCCGGCGACGGCACCACCACCGCGACCGTCATCGCCCAGTGCATCGTGCGTGAAGGACTCAAGAACGTCACCGCGGGCGCCAACCCCATGGACCTCAAGCGGGGTATCGACGCCGCGGTGCTTACCGTGGTCGAGGAATTGAAGAAAATGAGCAAGCCGATCAGCGACAAGAAGGAAATCGCGCAGGTCGGCGCCATCTCCGCCAACAACGACATGACCATCGGCAACCTGATCAGCGACGCCATGGAGAAGGTCGGCAAGGACGGCGTGATCACGGTGGAGGAAGCCAAGGGAACCGAGACCGAGCTCGAAGTGGTCGAGGGTATGCAGTTCGACCGCGGGTACCTTTCCCCGTACTTCATCACCGACGCGGACTCCATGAAAGCCGTGCTCGACGAGCCGTACATCCTGATCCATGACAAGAAGATCAGCGTGATGAAGGACCTGCTTCCCATCCTGGAAAAATCGGCCCAGTCCGGCAAACCGATTCTCATCATCGCGGAAGACGTGGAAGGCGAAGCCCTGGCCACGCTGGTCGTCAACAAGCTGCGTGGCACGCTGAAAGTGGCGGCCGTCAAGGCGCCCGGCTTCGGCGACCACCGCAAGGCCATGCTCGAAGACATCGCCATCCTTACCGGCGGTACGGTTATCTCCGAGGAAAAGGGTTACAAGCTTGAAAATGCTACCATCAGCTACCTTGGCACGTGCAGCCGGGTCGAGATCGACAAGGACAACACGACCATCGTCGGGGGGAACGGCAAACCCGAGGACATCAAGAAGCGCATCAACGAGATCAAGGTGCAGATCGAGAACACGACCTCGGACTACGACCGCGAGAAGCTCCAGGAGCGCCTGGCGAAGCTCGCCGGTGGTGTTGCCGTGCTCAAGATCGGCGCCTCGACCGAGGTGGAGATGAAGGAAAAGAAAGCCCGCGTGGAAGACGCGCTGCACGCCACCCGTGCGGCCGTGGAAGAAGGCATCGTTCCCGGCGGCGGCGTCGCGTTCGTGCGCGCGTTGCCCGCACTGGAAAAAATGGACGTCGAAAACACCGACCAGCACACGGGTGTGAACATCGTCAAGCGGGCCCTGGAAGAGCCGCTGCGTCTCATCGTGGAAAACGCCGGTCACGAAGGCTCCGTCGTGCTCCAGAAAGTGCTCGAAGGCAAGGACGATTACGGCTTCAACGCCGCCTCGGAGGAATACGCCAACCTCATCACCGATGGCGTCATCGATCCCACCAAGGTGTCGCGTACCGCACTGGAAAACGCAGCCAGCGTGAGCTCGCTGCTCATCACTACCGAGGCCACGGTAGTCGAGAAGCCGCAGGAAGAGAAGGCTCCGCCCATGCCGCCGGGTGGCGGAATGGACGGCATGTATTGATCGACGCGTAAACCGTCAAGCCCCTGCCTCTCGCGAGACAGGGGCTTTTTTGTTGCAGGATGATTCAAGTTTTTCGCCCTTCGACTCCGCTCAGGGCTACGGCTCTTTTGGGCAGGCTACCAGCCGCCGGAGGCTCCGCCGCCGGAAAAGCTGCCGCCGCCACCGGAAAATCCGCCACCGGAGAATCCGCCGCCGGAGAATCCGCCCGACGTGAATCCGCCCATGCCGCCGAAGAACATGCCGCCCCCGCGGTGACCGCCGCCCTTTGTGGATTTTGATTCCAGCTTCTTTTTCAGGGCTTTTCCTTTCTCGGTTTTGGCCAGCCAGAACTTGAAACCGGGGTAGCCGAAGATGAAGAGAACCGTGGCGGCGAAACCGAGCGTTGCGCCCAGGATCACGGGGGGAAAGGCGGCCCAGAAAATCAGGAGGAACAGGTACAGGAACCAGCTCACGCACCCGTCGCTGAATACACCCATAAACGTGAACATGCCCACCACCACGATGAAGATGAGCCCCATGAAGAGTCGCGCCATCAGGGGCACGTCATCCAGTTCATTCCCGCTCCCCTCGTCGGATTCGGCGGCGGTATAGGAGCCGCGGATGACATTCATGATGGCTTCCACTCCCGCGCGGACGCCCCCGTCGAAATCACCGTCGCGAAAACGCGGCGTGATCTCGCGCCGGATGATGATGGAACTGAGAGCGTCGGTAAGATCGCCTTCCAGCCCGTCGCCCACCTCGATGCGCATTTTCCGATCGTCGCGTGAAATGAGCAACAGGACGCCGTTGTCCTTGTCCTTCCGACCAAGTTTCCAGGTTTCCACGACCTTGATAGCGTATTCCTCGATAGCTTCGCCTTCCAGGCTGGGGATGGTCAGCACCGCCACCTGGTTGGAGGTTTCCTTCTCGAACGCCGCCAGTTCCCGTTCGAGCTGTTGGACCGTTTTCGCCGATAACATGCCGGCAGTGTCGTTGACGCGACCGGCGAGGAAGGGCACGTCCAGGGCGTACGCCAGGAGGGCGAGCGTTACGAAAGCCAGCCCGGCGCAAAGGCCCCGCAGAAGCAATGTTTTTCCGCGCATGCCTTACTCCTTGCTCATGCGCAACACGTTGGGGAGCTCGTTCGTATCGTCCGGACGAATTTCGACGCCGCGTCTTTCCAGCAGCTCGCCACACTTGTTGATGGCATCGATAAGGCCGTCCGCGGGTTTGCCGTTCTTCATGCCCTGCACGATACGGCGCACGACGTCGTCCCATTCATCCTGTTCCACCTTGGCGTTGATGCCCGAATCCCCGACGACCTGCACCCGCCGTTCGAGTAGGCTCAGAAAAATCATGATGCCGGAGCGGTCGCGTGTATTGAACACTTCCTCGGTGATGAAGGCATGGGCGGCACGGTCGGCTATGCGCTGGTCCATCAGGGACTTGCCCGCCATGACTCTCTTGAGGGCCGGGACGAAAGCAACGAGAGCGGCCCCCGCGCCACCGGCCAACAGCGTAATCATTGCAGCCTCGGAAAACGTGACCGGCATCCACACGTCGGTGAATCTCCGGAGAAAGACAAACACGAACAGCGTGGCAAACGAAAGCAGGAATGCCCCGCGCCAGACGGCTTCCTCGTACAGGTCACTCCGCCCGACCACGTAAGGCACGATTTCACCGGCGGTTCGGGTCTCGGCTTCCTTTACCGCGGCGGCGATCCGGTCAAGATCGTTCTGGGAAAAGAAGCGGGATGGATTCATGGTCATGGGTTTCCTCATTCTAGTGGCATTTTTCTCTTCTAAACTAGTCGATATGATTGATACTTTCCAACTGTTTCACAGGAAATATGCGTCACGCTGTCAAGTCGGTGCCGGGGGAGGAAAACTCCACGGCGGTGGACATTCGAACGAAACCCTCTTTCCGGCAACGGGGTGAAGGAATGCCAGGCGGCGGGCGTGCAGATAATAACCGCAGTCGCCCGGGAGAGGCATCGGCTCCTTGCCGGAAACATCGACGCGGGGAAGCCCGCCGGGAGCGTACAGCGGATCACGCAGCAGGGGAAAGCCTGCCGAGGCCAGGTGGATACGTATCTGGTGCGGCCGCCCCGTTTCGATCCTGACCTCGACGAGGGACAGGTTGCGGGAAGCGTCGCGTTCAAGCGTCCGGCATATACTCCGTGACGGTTTACCGCCGGGATGAGCCGCGGAAACGGCGCCGAGCAGGGGATGGCCGACGCGACCGATGGGAGTGGTGATCTCGAGCGCGTCGGGTATATCGCCGACGACTATGGCAAGGTAGGTTTTTTCCACCTGCCGGGTGCGAAAGAGCGCGCTGAGGCGCTTCGCGGATTCGGCGGTGCGGCTGAAGAGAACAATGCCGGAAGTGCCCCGGCCCAGGCGGTGGAGCGGCGATGCGCTGCCTCCGTAATCCCGCCGCACGAGGCGAAGGAGCGTATGCACGAGAAAACCCCCTCCCGGAAGGACGGGAAGACCGGACGGCTTGTTCACCACCAGGAGGTGATCGTCGGCATGGAGAACTGCGTACGCCAGAGGCGCGGGAGGTTCGTCCCACGGAGGCCGCCGGTAGCACAGCGTTTCACCCCCGCGTAGGATCCGTTCGACTGACACCGGCATGCCGTCGAGCGTGATCAGCCCGTCGTCGATCCGCCGTCGCCACTGTTCGCGGCTTGAATGGCGATACCGGCGCGTGTAATAATCAAGCACCGTTTGCCCCGCCGTGTCCCCGGGCACGACATCCCGGTATTCCCAACCCTCGTTCATAGCAGTGTAATGTACGGATTACACCGGTACGTGTTCAAGGCCGGTTGATTTTTACCCGGATTTCCATTAACTTAAAAATCTGTACATACGATGTCCCCATCGACTAGAGGCCTAGGTCGTCACCCTTTCAAGGTGAAAACACGGGTTCGAATCCCGTTGGGGGCACGAAGAGGCAAAACGCGAGAAGCCCGGCTCGACCGGGCTTTTTCCATAATAAAAAAACACCCGCTGATCCGGAACGGGTGTTTTCTCTTTAACCTGATTAGGAGGTTCTTCTGCTTCTGACTATCGCCGAGTGGAGACCGGTTGAAGAAGGAGGTACTGGTTGGTTTTCCAGTCATACACCTTGAGATATTCTTTACCGTTGACGACGACTTTCTTCTGTGTGCGAATGCTGGGGAGCTGGCTGATTTTCTTTAATATTTTCGGCATCATCGTTTTATTCTCCTTTTCTAAATACATCTGTCATAATTAATACAGATATTGTGCCAACACTATAATCTGCATAAACGGCACGTTATCGGTATAATATGGCATTCCCCCACTCAGGAAGTGTATCATTTTGTCTTTCGCATACCCGCGCGTTGCATAATGAGACAATAGAATGTTTCTGAACGCTCGATCGATTTTTCAGGTTGACGAATACTATCTCGCGTTGCAGTGCCGGTGGAGAACAGCGATCCCGTGGAAAAACCGCTTTATGGGTTGCCGGGATATTTCGGGTATTCGGAAAGGACGTGTTCGGGGGGGCGATCAAAAGTTCGACTCGTCGCGCCACCGTTCGATTTGCCAGGGGAGTTCCGGGTTTTCACGCACCAGGCGGAAACTGGCCCGCCCGTCCACGCGCGTCACGTCGGTGGGATTGAAGGTCACTACGAGGTTGAAGCTCCGCGTCACGTCGGTGGTGAGGCTATCGCCGCTGAGCCCGACGATGTTGTTCCAAACGAGGTTGAGGTTGGTCGCGTTCTTGAACATCCGGTCGGTTATGAGCATGTCTTCGTCCCTGCCCCAGCTCACGTCCACGAGCTTGTCGAAATCGCGGTAGGTGAACACGAAGTTCCTGTGCAGGAGCTGGCCGTATATGGTCGTATCCTTGAACGTGTAGGCGTACCAGAAATTCTGGAATACGCCCTCCACCGTACGCTGGTCGCCCAGGATGCCGTGGTCGCCGTCCTCGCCGGTCTCGATGGCGGGCGCGAAAGGATTGCACGAGGCGATAGCGAGAAGGAAGCACAGCACGATGCCCGCTCCCACGAGGCCGGGAGTGGATGCATATCGAACCGCGGAACGCGCTCTGGCCTGCATCAGTTTGAGAACCTCCCCTTCAGGTCGCTCCAGCTTGCCTCGCCTGCCTGCTCGATGTCCTCCCATTGCACGATGCTCCAGAACTGGTTGCGGTCGGTGGCCAGGGTGAACTGCAAACGACCCGAGTACGTTTCCGGGATGCCGCTCAATCCGTGGCGAATGACAAGGACGTAGTCGGCGAAGTACAGGCTGGAATCGCTAGTCAGGACCTGGAAGGATCCGTTCAGGGCCAGGGATGATTGCGCGCCTGCCGGAGTAACCGCGATGATGTTCTGGAAGTACGACTGCTCCGATTGGAGATTCCAGTTTGCGAACACGGAAGCATAGCGACCGGCCGCGTTGGAGGTGGGAATGAACCTGAACCGGCGCTCGGAACTGACGGTGTCCACGAGGCAGCGCAGGTAGTTGTTGCTG
>JAJRXL010000441.1 GCA_024276335.1 Bacteroidota bacterium | reverse complement strand
GTTTCCTGGCGCTTGATGACGATACCCTGATCTATTACAAATGTACTAATACCTACGCTCCCGAGTCGGGGCGGTCGGTCTCCTACACGGACCCAACCATCGGGATCGAATGGCCGATGGAGCCAACCGGTCTTTCGCCGAAAGACGCGGTGGCGCCTTCGCTGAAAGACGCCGAATACAATTTCGCTTATCAAAAGTAGAGGTAGATCACCTCACTACAAGATAGGGGTCGGGAAGGCTTTCGCCTCCCCGCCCTCCGAACCGGACATGCAGATCTCCCGCATCCGGCTCTCCAGTCAGTGAGTTCCCCGTCGGTGCTGTCCAAGGGATCGGTGGGCATCTTCAAGGCAGAAGAGTCCCGCGTCCCGAAAGAATTGGTTCGGCCAGCGTTGATGGTCACGACCCCCTTTGCTGACTCCCTTAAGCTTCTTCCGCTTGCGCAGAATGCTTCGCAGTCGTCGTCGTATCCATCCGTCGATGTAGGGAAACGTCGTCCGGTAACTGTCTTTGAAGTATCCGAACCAGCCGTACAAGGTGCTGTTCACATCTTTGATGATGGTGTCCAGGCTGTGGCCGTTGGTGTGTTTCGTCTTTCTTCGAATGGTCGCTCTGAGTTTCGTGAGGCTTTTCTTCCGAGGCCATTTCTTGCCGTTCGTGAAGTGATAGCCAAGGAAGTCGAAGCCTTCTCCCTTTTGTTTGCCAGACACCAACCGCGTTTTCGTGGGATGCAATTCCAATCCCCGTTCCTCGGTGAGTTGACGGACAAACTCGAGTGCTTGCTTCGCTTCCTCCCTGGTGCGGCACAGGAGTACAAGTCGAGTAGCCCGGGGGAATCGCACCCCCAGGCCCTCCCAGAACCGGACGTGAACCTCTCGGCTCATCCGGCTCCTATTATCCAGTCGCAGGTCGAATTCCTATTTGCCACAGAACGAACAACCGCGGCTCACGGCGAGCCACTTTGCCCAACCAATGTGCCGCTCGTCGCTGATGGCTTTTGAGTCGTTTGTATTTGCGGCGTGCCCAATAGATCAAGGATCGTTCGAGACACCGCAGTACAGGGGTGAGGGCCGATTTATAATACCGGCCATAATAATTCACCCAACCACGTACATAAGGATTGACGAATTTCGCGATCTTCTCCAGGCTCTGGTTGTTGCGTCTTGCCCCAAGCCGCCACGAGCGAATCGTAGCGCGAATGGAGTTAGCGGCCTTCTTACCGATCGCCGGAAGAAAACTGATAAAGAATTTCCCTCGGCGATTCTTGGCCCGGCGTGGGCGAAACGTATACCCCAGGAAATCGAACGTTATGTGTTCATGCTTTCCGCGTCGGTCGGAGTCTTGGCAGTAGACGATCTTGGTTTTCTCCGAATGGAGTTCCAGACCACACTGCTTCAGACGTTTCCGAACAGCCATCAGTACGCGCTGGGCCTGCAACAGGCTTTTGGCGTGGATGACCGCATCGTCCGCATACCTTGCGAACTGAATGGACGGTTCGTTTCGCCGTAACCATTCGTCGAACGCATAATGCATGAACAGATTCGCCAGCAAGGGGCTGATGACCGACCCTTGTGGCGATCCCTTCCTTCGTTCCTCAAGGCTTCCATCTTCCCGCTGAACCGGCGCTTTCAACCATCTCTCCACATAGAGGAGAATCCATGGAGACTTTGTGTGACGCCGAACCGCCCGCATGAGGAGGTCGTGATCCAGATTGTCAAAGAAACCTTTGATATCGAGATCGATGACCCAGTCTTGACGCCAGCAGCGTTTGCGTACGACGCCGACCGCATCCAACGCGGATTTACCGGGACGATACCCGTATGAGTCTGGATGGAAGTACGGCTCCACTTGCGGTTCGAGGCACATCTTCACGACCGTCTGGGCGATCCGATCGGAAACCGTCGGTATGCCAAGCGGTCGCGTTGCCCCCGTTTTGCCTTTTGGAATCTCGACGAGGCGGACCGGTGGTGGAATGTAGCTGCCCGACGACATCCGATTCCAGATCTTGTAGAGATTATTCTTCAAGTCCTTCTCAAACGCCGTCAACGACTCGCCATCTACACCGGCCGCTCCGCGGTTCGCCTTAACCCTCTTGTACGCTTCCCAAACGACTCGTTTGGAAATCGCATACGGCTTTGCCTTTGTCATGAACTCCTCCCATCTTCTGGTTGATTCACTTCTTCGGCTGGACAATTCAACCCCTTCGCTCCCTGCCCGTTACGGCAGTTCATCGCTAATACGGGTTGATCCGCCCCTGTGCCTCGCATCGGTACTCAGGTCCTTGTGGGTCTTCCACTTGGACGGCTCCCTTTACATCGAGGCGACAGGTTCCCAGGTTACGCTCACGAGCCTGAAACGGACTCACGCCACCTTAACGCCGGACACCGCTCTGGCAGTAAGCGGGTTTCTCCAGAACTGATCCCGGACCAACGACTACGCCCGGTTTTGATGTCATTCCTACGCTTTCGACGTTTCATCAGTGGTTCACTTGCGTTCGTCTTTCCGTTTCACACCTGACAAGGTTGAACCTTGCCTTTTCCGTGACGCTCACGACCCTGACTTTTAACCAGAGCCGCTCACGGTGGTTTGCAGCCTGCTTCCGCAAGCCGGCTGCGAGGGGCCTCCCCCCATCTCGCGCGCACATTGCCTGGCGCACAATCGTCCGCGTAACGTACCATTTCGTATCCCGCATCCGCGACCGCGACATCCACCGGGTGAAGATAGAGATTCGACAACAATGGGCTAATCACCGCCCCTTGTGGCACTCCCTTCTCCGGCGTCCAGTATTTCATCTCTTCCAACACGTCCTGCTTCAGATATCCTTCGATCAGGTTCAGCACGGGGCCATCGGCGATGCGTTGGCACACATCCTCCATCAGACGGTCGTGAGGAATGCTGTCGAAATAGCCTTTCAGGTCCGCGTCGACGACCCAGACGTAGCCCTCCTTCAGTAGGCGGTCTACTTGTCGCAATGCGTCCTGACACCCTCGGCCGGGACGGAAACCGTAACTTCGAGGGGAAAACTCCCGCTCGAAGATCGGTTCTATCACCATCCGTATGGCGGTCTGGACGATTCTGTCACGCACCGCAGGAATACCTAGCGGGCGCTTTTCGCGACTTCCCGGTTTGTCGATCCACACCCGTTTGATCGGGTGGGGTTGGTAGGTTCCCGTTCGGAGTTGCTCGGATAGGAATTCGATATTCCGCTCCTCCTCAACCTCGAACATTTGGATGCTCTGGCAGTCCGCACCCGCACTCCCTTTCTTAGACTTGACCCCTTGCCATGCCTTTTCCAGGGTACTTGGGCGTTGAACCTTGTCGATCAAACTGAACCACACTCCTCCTTTCACTCCATTGATTAGAGCTGTCAGCATACGCTCCGTCCAGATCGACGGTTCGGCCCATGGGCACATGGCCCGTAGAGTCTCTCCGGCTTGCTTAGCCGTTTCCGGCACTGCCGCGGGTTGGGTTTCCGCCTTTCTGTCTTTCACGTATTCACCTTCCTGCACCCCTTCGCTCCACAGGCATTACCCCGCTTCATCACTACTATGGGTGCTCTGACTCCTGTCCGGACGGCTCTTCGGCTCTTTGGCATGAACACCGTCCTTTCTCCGGGCAGGTCTCCCCGCTTACCGTACACGTCCTTCCAGACCATTCCGTCTCAAACTACCCAATGTCCTCTGTCGCGGCTTTAACACGCTACCCCTCAGCTCGACAGATCCCCTGTCCGCACGGACAGGGCAAGGCTTCGCACATCAACCCGGAGGCTCGCCGGTTTCATCAGGCCTACTTCATGAGTTCGTCTCCCTACGGACTGGTCGTTCACCTCCTGTTGCTCCCCACACCGCCTCATGGCGACGCAGTTTCAGTCGGTTACAGGCTGGAAAGCGTTTTGCCTGGAGCGGACTTTCACCGCTCTGTTCGTGTACGCTCGCGGGCGCACGAGTTGAGACTTTAGTCTCTCGCACGCCCCGGAGGTTGCGAAAAGAGGTTAAAACCTCAACTCCAGTTCGTGAGGGCACGATGTGTTAGCCTCTTGGCGGGTCATTGAACAGCGCCTACTCTACCCCTTCAGTATTCTAAGATTTTCTCCGACTCCTTAACCTTCTCCAG
>JAJRXL010000440.1 GCA_024276335.1 Bacteroidota bacterium | reverse complement strand
CCTGGCCGGTCTCGCGGGTTGCGGCGGCAGCAAGGAAACCGGCGCCGGGACAGCGTCGCTGCGAGCGCGGATCGTGCAGGACGCGAAATCCTGGCAGGGCACTCCCTACCGGTACGGAGGCAGGAGCAAAGAAGGAACGGACTGCTCCGGCCTGGTGTACACGGTGTTCGCGCGCCACGGCCTCTCCCTCCCCCGCCGCGCCGCCGACCAGTACAAGGCGGGCAAACCGGTGCGGTCGGACGTGCTCGCGCCAGGTGATCTCGTGTTTTTCAGGAACACCGCCGGGCCGGGCATCACGCACGTGGGCATCTACGTGGGCAACGGGTCGTTCATTCACTCGTCCACCCGGAAAGGGGTCATCATCTCGCGACTGTCGGAGACGTACTACCGCAAGCACTTCGCGGGCGCGCGCCGGGTGTTGCCGTGAGAGTTGAAGTTCAAAGAATTATGAGCGGAAGTGAACATGAATAAACCTTTTGCCGGGATACCGGGCGCCGTGCTCAATATCGCGCTCCTGGCCGGACTGGGGGGATGCGGGTTCCCGGGCTGGTTCACGCCCGAGCTCACACCCGAGCAGGCGGGCCTCCTGGATTCCATGACCGTCAACTGCATCTCACAGAACGGTAACACGATCTGGATCGGCGGCACGGAAGGTCTCGTTGGAATCGACATGGAAACACATGAGCGCCGATATTTCACCCCGCTGAACTCCGGCCTGCCCTCGCGCGTAGTGACGAGCATGGCCGTCGATTCGATAGGCCGCCCGTGGATCGGCACGCCGAAAGGAATCGCGGTGCTTAACGGCGAGGACTGGGGAACGATCACGACCGGTAATTCCGACATGCCCGGCGACAACGTCTCCGTGCTGGCGTTCCGCGACAACGGCGAGCTGTGGGTGGGCACGGCGGACAGCGGTCTGGCCGTGCTGCGCGGCGACCGCTGGACCCGCTACGACAAGGACAACACCGCCCTGCTGAGCAACTCCATCACCGCCATCGGTTTCGGCCCCGATTCGACCGTGTGGGTGGGCACGCGGGCCGGACTGGGAAGGTTCGACGGAAAGAGCTGGAAGCTGTACGACGGCCGCAACTCCGACCTCCCGCACGCCCACATCACTTGCCTGGCTTTCGACAGCAGCGGCAACATGTGGGTGGGCACGCGCATAGGAATGGCGGTGTACAACGGTTTCGACTGGACGGCCTACTACCGGGGCGTGGGCGACATGCGCGGTAGCATGATCAGCGCGCTGGCCGTGGACGCGGAAGGTTACCTGTGGGTTGGACTGGCAAAGGCGAGGAGCTATCACGGGGGAGTGCTGGTCTTCTCCCGCTTCGTCAAGCTGTGGATGGAGTACACGACGGACAACTCCCCCCTGCCTTCCAACGATGTCCGCGCCCTCCTGATCGACTCGCACAGGAACGTGTGGGTGGGTACGGCGAAGGGATGGACGAAGATCGAGGGAGCAATTTAACAGACCCGCGCATCATTCTTCATCCTCAATCCTTACCCCGGCCCGCTGTCAGGATAGTTGTCGCCCCGAGCGAAGTATTATCCATACCTTCGATGTGGGCGTAAGAGAGGAGAAAACATGATCCGCAACAGCGCCATCCTCCGGCATCCCGTTCCCAACAGGCCCGGCGGCGATTACAACTTGCACGGAAACAGCATTTGCTCTACTGTGTCGAATACATGGTGTTGATGGACAACCTTGACTCTATCCTTTTTATTGAGTATTCTGCCGACGAAGATTTTTCCACCCGGATCCGACGACAT
>JAJRXL010000439.1 GCA_024276335.1 Bacteroidota bacterium | reverse complement strand
TGGAACGATGTTGTGATTCAGTGGTGATGATCCAGGGACAGGTATTTGCGGATGATCAATCCAGGAAAGGATGGGGTTCATTTGACCCGGAACGATGGAGCGAGAGATTGCGCACCTTCCGGTTTCGGCATCCGGGCGAATCGTGTCGCGTGTTGCGAGCGCTTGTCGAAGGTCCATCCGGCCACCGCCATTCCAGTGGATTACGGCGCAACATGGAAAGCGTAATTGACGGATTGCTGGAACGGGTATCCGCCTATCCCTCACCCGACACCGCACTGAAAGAACTGGAAGGAATCGTTTCGCGCCAGGATGATCCGGAGGCGTTTTTCAGGTATATCCAGGACCATCACAGTCGCGATTTTCTGCTATCACTCACGGGTGGCGCTCCTGCTGTCGCGCGCAAGGCTTCCACGAACCCGCTGGTCTGGGATTGCGTTTTCTCGGGACGGGTCGCCGGCACCAAGCCGGAAGACAACGCGTCCCTGTACTATTTCTCTTACCTCGCGTTGCTTACGGTCGAATATTTCAAGCAAAAGATTGCGCTGGAGGAATATACACGGGAGCTGGCCAGGGTGGCGAGGAACGTCATACAGGCGGCATTGTCACGAGTCTGCGCCTCGATCGATAAAAATGCACGGCTGCCGTTTGCGGTTCTGGCCTTGGGAAAACTTGGCGGCGGTGAGCTCACGCCTCTTAGTGATCTGGATATTGTTTTCGTTTATGAATCGAGTGAAGAGGCGGGCACGGGATGGGAACGATATGTTGCGGACGAACTGGTTGACTCGTTGCGCGATCTCTTTGAAATCGACTTGCGATTGCGCCCGGATGGAAGGAACGCCCCGATCATCATCGAGCGTAAGAAATACGTCCAATACCTTGAGACGAGAGCGGGGTTTTGGGAACGACAGATGTTGACACGCGCGCGGTTCGTGGCGGGGCCGGAGGAAATGTGTGCCAGCTTGCAGCGGGAAATCGATACGTTCGTTTACAATCAACCGGTTACCCGTGCACAGCTTGAGTCGCTCCGGGAGATGCGCGCGAGAATCGAGTCCAAATCGCGAGGCATACTCAGCACGACATTCGATGTAAAATCCGGAGCCGGAGGGATCGTCGATATTGAATTTGCCGCACAGGCGGCCCAACTCGTGCGTGCTTCATCGGACAGCCGCCTGCGGGGCACCTGCATGTTTGCCTTGCTGCGATTGCTTGCCGAGAAAGAAACGGAGCGCGAAATATGGATGGGCTTGTATGATGCTTATGTTTACTACCGTCACTGCATGAATGCTTTCCGCCTCTTTTTTGATACGAGCAGAAATCGGTTGCCGGAAAGTGATGAGAAGAGAGAAATCCTGGACGCGTGGCTGGGAGCGGTGGGCGCACCGGCGAATCTCGAAAGCATCGGCAAGTTAAAACGTGACGTCCGCCATTATTACGAGGAAATATTAAACATGCTTCTCCGGGAGGTGCCATCGTGAGCAACATTAAACGGAGGATAAAGCTCATCCTGGAGTACGACGGCTCCAGGTATGCGGGGTGGCAGGTGCAGCCGAATGCCTTGACCGTTCAGGAAGTCGTGGAGTCGGCTGCATCACGGATTCTCCGGCACGAGGTCAAGGTCGTAGGA
>JAJRXL010000438.1 GCA_024276335.1 Bacteroidota bacterium | reverse complement strand
TTCGTCACGTCGGGTCCGTTCCACACATGACCCCGGAGCGTGGGAAGCTTCTGTACGAATTCCTGCGCCGGCATCAACCGGAAAAAGCACTCGAGCTGGGTTTCGCCCACGGAACATCGAGTTGTTACATCGCTGCGGCCATGCAGGAAAACGGAAGCGGCCATCTCCTGACTATCGATCATGAACGTGCCCGCCGCCGCGATCCGAACATTTATTCGCTGTTGGAAAAGACGAACCTCGGGGCCTTCGTCGAGCCCGTCTTTTGTCCCCGGTCGTACACCTGGGAGTTGATGAAACTCCTTGATCGACAGACCGTGGAGGGGAGCACCGAACCGGTGTTCGACTTCGTCTTTATCGACGGCGGCCACACGTGGGACTCTGACGGTTTCGCCTTCCTGCTGGTTGACCGGCTTTTGAAACCCGGCGGATGGGTGCTCTTCGACGACATCCTCTGGACCCCCTCCCAGAGTGAAGGCGAGCCGTGGGTCGAACGGTTGGCCGAAGAAGAACGCACAACCGCTCATATCGACAAGGTGTTCAAGCTCCTGGTTATTCCTCACGGCGGGTACCAGGACATCCACTTTGACGGTACCTGGGCGTGGGCTCGGAAAAAACCCGGAGCCGAGGAGCCACACCGGGCAATCGACAAGAAAACACTTGACGCTATTTACAGGACGACCAGGTCGACACGCAGGTTGCATCTCATTCGCAGGTACGTTCGGAAGCTCCTGCGCCTCTCCTGAGCGTTCTCCTACGGGCGAACGGCAAAAACCTCTTCAAAGGAGGAGAAGTTGAAATCCTCCAGCAGTCGGTGCAATCGCTTTTCCGTCTGCCCGATGTTCACGTAGTGCCGCATTCTTTTCAAGACCGGTGACGGGACCCGTGGTTGGTCCGGATCGATTTCCCATGGATGCAGGTAGAAAACGACGGCCTGGTCGGCGGAGTGGCATTTTTGCAGCAGCCATTTAAAGATCGGGTATGGGTAGAGCCGGAAATAGCCCCCGCCCCCGACCGGAATTCTGCGACCCAAAACCAGGACGCAGGAGAGGGGGATCTCCAGTAAGCCGGGAGATATTTCGAACGGCGTCAACCGCGATTCCACGTTGCCGTAATCCGGGTGGAAACGCACCGGGAATATGGAAGAGTCATACGAAAAATCCAGTTCCTTCAGAACATCCAGGGCCCACCACGAGTTTTTTCCAAGCGAGAATGAAGGCGCCCTAAACCCTTGAACCTGTTGTGACACGCACCGGGACAAGGCCTCCAGGCAGCGGGAGAGGTTGGTCCTGAATTCGTCCGGGGTCATTTCCCATAAGAGCTGATGCTGGTAGCCGTGTGATGCGATTTCATGGCCCCGGTGGTCGATCTCCTTTATCAGGTCCGGGTATTGTTCAGCGATCCATCCCAGGACGAAGAACGTTGCGCGGGTATCATGCCGGTCGAGAATATCCAGCAACCGGACCGTGTTGCCGACAATACGGTTTTCGCACAACGCCCATGATTTCCTGTCGATGATCCTGCTGAAATTGTACACGCAGAACCAGTCTTCCAGGTCGATGGAAAACGCATTCAACATAAGTTGCCGACACAGGATTTTAAGACAGCAATAAGTACGTTAAAGGTAGGGAGAAACCGGGGCGAATGTCAAGTTCGCACGGAGCGTTCCCACGCGCCGCTTTTCTTTGTCTGAAAAGGGAGTTTTAAAAGTGCAAGGAGAAGAGCCAGGTTCGAAGTAAAGAAGTAGTACGGCATGGAAAGAATGCCCAGTCGATGTCCGAAGCGGTCGGCGAGCCAGCCCGCAACGACGAACAGGCCGAATGCCGCCAGCGGAAGCACGACGTAAAGTTGAATCCATTGCAGCGAAGACAAAGCGATGGCGGAGACAAGAAAGACAAGCATGAACAGCGGGGCGAACCATCGGAGGAACTTGTGGAAGACCAGCATGATCCGGACTTTCCACGGAAGCATCCTGAAGAGAGCGAGAATCTGGGGAATCGTGTTGAATGTCGCGACGGCGATCCTGACCTTGCGGCGGAATTCCGCTTTCAGGTTCGGTGAGGTCTCTTCCTCCGCCAGGGCTGTTTCATCGTACACGATACGGGATCCGTGGGCGACGATACGAAGCGGCAGTAAAAGGTCATCGGCGACGGTGCCGATTTCCGGTTGTGACTGGTACAGTTCCGTACGGATAGCGTACATGCCTCCCGTTGCGCCAAGAGTTGTTGCGTATGCGCCTTCCCATCGTTTCAACGCGTTCTCGAATTCCCAGTATCGGTGTTCGCTTTCACCGGCAATGCTGTCGCCGATCGGTGTTGTCCGCTGGTAACCACAAACGCCCCCGACCATGGGATCGGCGAAGTGACGCATCAACCTGTGGACGGCATCGCGATGGTATATGACGTTCGTGTCCGTAAACACGACGAAGGGCGTGGTGACGTATTGCATTAACGTGTTGGTGGTTTTCGGCTTCCCTCCCCGGGAGAAACGGAAATAGCGGATGCGCTCACCATCGGCATACTCCTCGAGTATGGCGTTGGTTGCATCGGTCGATCCGTCGGAGCCGACAAGGAGAAAAAGCCGGTCTTTCGGATAATCGAGAGAAAGGAAATTCTCGATCTTTTCCCGTATGACCGCTTCCTCGTTGTATGCGGCCAGGACAACAGTAACGCGGGGCTGGAAGCAGTCGTCGATTTTCCATGAACGGGGAAAAGCGCGAGACAGGGCCGCGATGATGACGGGGTAGAAGATGTA
>JAJRXL010000437.1 GCA_024276335.1 Bacteroidota bacterium | reverse complement strand
GTCATCGCCTCGAAACGTAAGGCCGTCAACCTCCGGAAGGAACTGGAACAAGCATTTCCCGGGGATGACCGGATCGCGCGCATCCGTACGCCCATCGGTCTTGACATCGGCGGCGAAACCCCGGCCCAGATTGCGCTTTCCATCGCCGCTCAAATCCAGGCCGTACGGTTCAATAAGAACATTACCGACGCTTCCTGATCCATCCATCACCGGCCGGTGAATGCCGGCGACGGACCACCCACGCTCCTGAGACCCGCCAGGGCATCCTCGGTGGAAAATATTTCCTCGAGATGCTCCAGCTCCGATTCCGGCCCAGCCTGCGCGTCGATCAACCGCTCGGCCAGGGCCAACGCCCTCGGCGCCTTCCTGCGGACACGTTTCACAATGCCCCGCCAGGTTTCCTCGTCGAGTTTCGTGTCAGGTTGAAAATCGACGTCCACGAGCCGACTCAACGGGTACGTTTCGAACAGGTCGCGAATTCCCTGCCAGCGATCCGAAAGCACCGGTCGCTTCGGGGTCGCGGGAAGATTTCCACGGAACACGGCAGGAACGTCGCGCCATTCCACCACGGCGTCTATCAGCCCGATCTCCAGGGCTTTTCGTGCCGAGATAAAATCGCCCGTGTACACGAGGTACTTAGCCAACCCTTTTCCCACCCGTCGCACCGTCCTCTGGGTGCCGCCCAGCCCCGGGTAGATCCCGATGCCGGTTTCCGGGAACGCAAACACCGCGTGCTTGAGGGCAAGGATGACATCGGCGGTGAGAGCCAGCTCGAAACCGCCGCCAAGAGCGAGACCGTTCACGAGCGCCACGACCTTCTTGCCGGAGTCGTCGATCCGACGAAACAGCTCCTGCCCCGCCTTCGTGAACGAGACGATTTCCTGCAACGTCCCCGCGACGATGTGATCGATGAAGAACTTGATGTCCGCCCCGGCCATGAACGCCTTGCCCTGCCCGGTGATGACAATGGTCTCGATCGTCGCATCACTATCCATGCGATCGAACTCCTCGGAAAGTTGCGACGCCACCAGCGGATTGAACGCATTGAGGTCTTCCGGCCTGTTGATGACGATCACGCCCGCGGAATCGTTCCGCTCCACGCGCAGGACATCCTGTTTCCACGCCGCCGGGTACAACGTCGACGGCACATTCATTTTCCAGGCGGATGTAACCTCCGTCACCATCGCACGTACTTCCGATTCGCCGATCGCGTGGTAAAGCTCCGCCGGTCCATGCTTCCACCGGAGACCGATCCGCGCCCCCCGGTTGATATCGCCTGCCGTACAGACGTTCTCTTCCAGGAGTTGCCCGCACACCAGGAAGACCACACCCAGCATGCGTCGCCGTATCCGTTCCTCTCCCGCGGCATCGACGCCTGATTCCTCGCCGATGCTCCACGGCTCGTTGCGTTCCATTTGCTCCTGCAGTTTTTCGGCAGGGCGGTAAAACGCGCCGAACGCTTCGTGTAAGGTCTGCTGTGAATGGTAGGCAATCGGTACACCGGTCGCGTTCATCAGGGCGAACGGCCCCATACCGCAACCGAATACCTTGCGACATACCGCGTCGATATCCGCCATGCCCGCGACGTTCTCTTCGTACAAGCGAACGGACTCGTTGAGCCAGGGAACGAAAAAGCGGTTCACCACGAACCCGTTCACGTCACGGCAGATGATGGGGTCTTTTCCGCATTGCTGCATGAGCAACATGGCGCTTTGAAACGCCTCATCGCTGGTTGATTCCGCCCGGACGATTTCCACCAGCCGGTTCATGGCCGCGTTGTAGAAGAAATGCAGGCCGATGAACCGCTCCGGGTGCGTGACGGCCCGTGAGAGCGCGGAAACGGAAAACGACGACGTGTTGGTCGCGACAATCGCCGATCCATCCACCGCCTCGCATATCTGCCGGAAGACCTCCGTTTTCACGTCCAGGTCTTCGAAGACCGCCTCCACGGTCAACTGGCACGGCGCAAGCGACGCATACTCCGTCGACATCGTCACCCGCGCCATGATCGTATCGACCTGTTCTGCGGTGAATATCCCGCGTTTCAGCCCTGCATCAAGTGTCGAGCGAATGCTCTTAAGTCCCCGGTCAAGGAAACGGTCTTCCCGGTCAATCATCACGACGTGAAAACCTTCCTGGGCGAATTTCTGCGCCAGCGCGGAGCCCATCGTTCCGGCTCCGACGATTCCGATATGCGTGAATTCCATCATCACTTGTTTCCCCATGCTGGTTTGCGTTTTTCCAGGAATGCCTGGATGCCTTCATTGGCGTCGGCGGTCTCCATGAGTTCCGACACGTACAATTTTTCCAGGGCTCCGAGTTTCTTGCGCAAACCCTCGTAGAATTGCATCCGCGCCGCCTTGACCGCGAAACGCAGGGACGACGCGCTCCTGGGAAGAATGTGTTCCCGCGTCCACTCGTCCACACCTGCCAGGAGAGACTCGCGGTCTTCATACAATTCCGTCGCAAGTCCGAACGCTTTCGCGTCTTCACCGGTGATGGATCGTCCGGTCAGCAAGAGATCGTCCGCGCGGGCCTGCCCGATTTTCAGGGGCAGAAGAAGCGAGGCCGGCGGGGCGAAAACGCCGAGGACGATCTCCGGCTGCCCCAGGCGGGCGGTCTTGTCAACGAACAGGAAATTGCACATGAGCGCGACTTCCAAGCCGCCGCCCAGGCATTGCCCCGAAACCAGGGCCGCCGTAGGAATCGCAAGCTCGGCCATGGTGTAGAACAAGGCGTGAAACCGGGACAACATGCCCGGCGCGTTTTCCTTCGTATGTTCCGCGACGCTGGCCCCAAAGCTGAAATGATTCCCGGCCCCCGTAACCTGGATCATCTTGAGACCGGCCTCGTCGCGACACGCATCGAGGGCGGCCTGTAAGCCGGACATCATGTTCCCATCCAGGATGTTCGCCTTGGGAGCGTTCAAGGTCAGGCGCCTGACCTGTCCGTCGTAAAGCGTTTCTACTGCAACGATATCCGTCATAATTACCTCGGCAGGATGGCTTCGATGAGTTCATCGTCCCAGGGATGACCGTCGGCCAGCATTTTCCGCAGCTTGACGAAGTCCACCTCCCGGTTGCCCTTGGGTCCTTCATTGAATGCGCGGAACCCGGCCTTGGCCTCGGTCATCATGTTCAGGCTGAGCCAATCACGGTTCGTCTGCGCGTTGCGGTCCCAATGCTCGAGTTTCTTTTTCCGCAGGCTGTTCAAGGTCTTGTTCACGCAATCCGGCATCAGGTACAGTATCTTGGTCGCGAGAGCATTGACCGCGTTGTCCAGCGGCGTCAGATCCACCGTTCCTCCGGCGAGCATTTCCTTGCCCTTGGCAAACTCCTCGCCCTGTTTCCGCGCCCCGTACACGAGAGCGCCCGAGGCATCGATAAACCTATCCGTTACAACCAGGGGATTGCGAACGAACTCGCCGTTCACGTTCAACACCGGCACCGCTTCACTGATCAACCCCAAGTTGAGGGCCTGGTACGCACTCCACATCTCGCAAAGGATACAGCTTTGCATTGCGCGCTCTATGCCGACGAACAGGTGCAGGAAATCCGTGCTACCGCCGTCGGGTGCGCTTCCGTGACGCGGCCCCGCCTGCCCGAACACGGCCAGGTCGCTGGCAATGGTGAAATCGCAGGCCATGCCGATTTCCTGCCCGCCCGCGATGCGCATGCCGTTCACACGGCAGATGACCGGTTTATCGCAATGCAGGATGGCGGTGATCATGTCGTTGAACAAGCGCATGTATTGCTTGTACTCCAGGGGCCGCCCGGCGTAATATTCGGCATACTCCTTCGTATTGCCACCGGTACAGAACGCCTTGTCGCCGACCGCAGTGAATACGACCGCGACAACCGACCGGTCGTTCGACGCCTGCCGGAAAGCCAGGATCACCTCCTTGACCGCGGCGGTCGTATAGGAATTGTACTGCTTCGGGTTATTGAGAAATATCCAGGCATTGTAAAGTCCTTCCACCGGCTCACCGTTTTTGTCCAGGCAAGGGCGTAATTCGTAAAGGATTTCCTTGAACTCCGTTTCGACCAGGTTGTGGTTGACGAGATGATGACTCATGTGGTTCCCTTTCGCTTGTGTACGAGATGGTTACTCTATGACAATGAAACACGGTGACGCGTCGCGGATTGCCGGTCAGGTGTCGCCGAAATCCGGAACGAGCACGGAACGCTTCTGGAGCTTGTGTTCGAGCGTCTGTTGAAAGATATCGTTGATCCGCGACATCGGAAACGTCTCGGTGAACGGCTTGATCGCCAGCTTGCCGTCGGCCACTCTATCGATCACCTCGGGGTAGAGCTCGGGCTTGCAGCCCCACGTGCCGATGATCTGCGCGTCGAAGGCCATGAGATTGCTGAGCCGGACTTCCAGTTTGTCCAGCGTGAACCCGACGATTGAAAGCGTCGAGGCAATTCCCATCAGGGCGAACCCGAGTTCCTGACCCGGCTTCGTGCCCGACATTTCGTATATCTTCCAGCGGTTCCCCGGCGCTCCCATGTCCCGGCAGATTTCCTTGACGTTCTTCTTGATATCCTTGACGCCCATGCTACTCGTATTCAACGTTCGCACGCCCTGGATTCCCGAAACCGCTTCCAGTCGCGAAGGCGATATGTCGAGGGCCAGGACGTGAGCGCCGAACATCCGCGCAACCTGGGCCGCGTACACGCCGACTCCCCCCACCCCGATCACCACTGCAAACTCGCCCTGCTGCAACCCGCTCTTCACGACGACCTGGTATGGAGTGGAGACCGCGTCGGCGATAACCGACAGCTCGGCTAGTGTCTGGGTCGTTAGCGCTTCGGCCGATACCGGCACAAGGTAGCGCGACGGCGCTACGACGTGACTGGCGAACCCCCCGTGGAAATCGTTGCCGGGCATTTTCTGATGCTGGCAGATGTTGCTCCTCCCGTTCCGGCACAGGTCGCATTCGCCGCACGGAAGCACGGCCGGAATGATGACCGGTTTTCCCACCAGCTCCGAGGGCCCCTCGACGACCGTGCCGCTGATCTCGTGGCCAAGCACGAGAGGAAGCTCGTGACGGGTGGGGACACCGTAGTGCCAGAAACTGAGGTCGGTGTGGCAGACGCCGCAGCCAGCAACCTCGACCAGCGCTTCGCCTTCCTGTAACTGTGGAACGGGAAAGGAAACGCGTTCGAACGGCTTGTCTTTCTCCGTCATCTGGTACGCATGAATATTCATGGTCAGGCTCCCGCGTTCGTATTTTCGATGAGGATGGCCGTTCCCTGTCCCCCGCCGATGCATGCGGATGCCACGCCGTAGCGGGCATTCCTGCGGCGCAGTTCCAGGGCCAGGGTGTGGGTCAGGCGGGTGCCGGTGGCAGCCAGCGGATGCCCGATGGCAATTGCCCCGCCGTTGACGTTCAACCGTTCCCGTTCGATTCCCAGTTCTTTCTCCACCGCGACAATCTGGGCTCCGAACGCTTCGTTGATCTCGAACAATGCGATGTCATCCATCGTCATCCCGGCCGCATCAAGCACCGCGCGGATCGACGGGGCAGGACCGATACCCATATACACGGGGTCGACGCCCGCGGACGCGGATGCGACAACGCGAGCGAGGGGCTCGATGTTCGCCTGTGCGATAAAAGCGCCGGAAGCCACGACCACCGCCGCCGCTCCATCCACGATGCCGCTGGAATTCCCGGCGGTTTGCACACCGTCGGAGGCAAAGGTCGGTCGCAACTTGGCCAGGTCTTCCCGGCTCGTTTCGCGGACATTTTCATCGCGGTCGAGAACGGCCTTCTTCGGCGTCGTCCGGTACACCCGTCTTTCCAGGCCCTCGAGGACGTTCTCGCCGGAACCTACCGGCACCAATTCATCCTTCAAGGTGCCGTCCTGTGTTTTCTGCGCGGCCAGGGAATGCGACCGAAAGGCGAAATCATCCACTTCTTCGCGGGAAATGGAATACTTCCGGGCCAGGTTTTCCGCGGTCTGTCCCATCGTGCATTTTACCGCCGGGTCCATCAGGCCCTCCCAGAGCATGTCGCCGAATTTCAACTGTCCGAGGCGATACCCTAGGCGGTTGCCGAACGACGAAGTCGGGGAAAGGGTCATGTTTTCCGCGCCGCCCGCGAGGACGGTGCGCGCCTTGCCCAGCGTGATCTGCTCGGCGGCGCTGATGATGGACTCAAATCCCGAACCGCAGATGCGTTGCACCATCATGGCCGGAGTCTCCCGGGGAATTCCGCAATACAACCCGATGTGCCGTGGCAGGTAGATGGCGTCGAATGCCGCCTGGATGATGTTGGCAAAGACGACGTGATCGATGTCGCCCGGCTGCACGCCGGATCGCCGGATGGCTTCACGCGAAGCGATGATGCCGAGATCGGTCGGGGAGACCGTCCCCAATGTCCCACAGAACTTCCCGAACGGGGTCCTGGCACCATTCAGAATGAAAATATCTTCGTACTTGACGGCGAATACGTTCCTTGATGTTGACATGGTTGAATTCTTGACGTTGTAATGGAAACAGATTTACATTTATGAAAAACTCAATTCTTGGCCACGGATTTTCCAACGCTCCTGTGCGCCAGCAACGCGGCGCCCAGGGCAACGGCATACTGTGGATGCGCAACCACCTGGACCTCAGCACGCAATTCTCCCGCCAGGAGATCGTGGAGGTACGGATGAAACGCAATCACTCCGCCACACAGGAATACCGGCAGGTCGCTTCGCAGCGGCAGCTTGATGATCCGTTTCACGATGGACAGGTAAATCCCTCGTGAGATGTCCTCGATAGACACGTTATCGAACTTCCACCCCAGGATTTCCGTCTTTGCGAATACCGTGCAGAAGCTGTTGATCACCCGCGACGACTGTGAGGCTCGCGCCAATTCGCTCATCTCCCCTATTTCCAGCTCCGCCCTCTCCGCAATCTCGGTGATAAACGCCCCCGTTCCCGCCGAGCACTTGTCGTTCATGTAGAAATGCCGCACTTCTCCCCCCGGACCGCTTTCGATGATCTTGATATCCTCGCCCCCGATGTCAATAATGGATTTTTCCACGGGATGGAGATGGGAAACGCCGGCGGAGGCGCAGATCAATTCTGTTTTCCGGAGGTCGCATTCGAATTTCTGCCTGCCGTACCCGGTGGCACAGGTCGCTGCAACGGGAAACCGCTCGTGTATCTCCGCCAGGGTCAGACTCTGCAATTCCCGGTTGCGGCTCAGCGTGGGAATCGTCCGTTGGAAATGCATGTCCCCCGCGTCATCCACAACCACGAATTTCGTGAACGAGGACCCGAGGTCGGCACCGAGGTAATATGTCTTTCGGTCGAGTGTCATGCTTTCGTCGGAATATCAGCGTGGAAAACGACGTTGCGTCGCTGCTGTCGAAACAGTATTCAAGCTTTTCTCAGACCTGGTCTTTTTCCAGCATTCGAACAATCTGGGAAACCGACATGTTGAGCGGGGCGGGGATATGGTGCTTCTTCCCGTACTCGACGATTCTTCCGTTCAGGTAATTGATTTCCGTGGGAAGTCCCGCCTCCATGTCCACCAGCATCGAGGGCCGGTGATGCCCGGCATTCTTCAGATAACGAATGCAAAACCGGCGGAATTTCTTTCCAAGTTCTATGCCTTCCGCTTCCGCGATCCGCACCGACTCGTCAATAATCGCCTCTACGAACTCCTGTCCCTGCGGAAAATCGAGTACGTCCTTCATCGTTCGGCGGGTGATAGCGCACACGGGCGACAAGGCAGCATTGAGGATCGCTTTTTCCCATACGTAGTCCTGGATGTCAGGCGGCGTTTCCGATTCCAATCCGACCGCGTTAAATAACGTAACGACTTCCTCTGCGATATGCTCGCCGTGTCGCAACAACGCCGCGATGTAGTTGGGCGGATTGAAGAAACTGACGTGCACCACGTGATCGTCGCGTAAGTTGCCGGCGAAGTTGACCACCATGCGGAGCGTGCGCTCCTCGCCGAATCGCCTTGCCGCCAGTTGCTCGTTGTCGATCCCATTCTGGGCGATCAGGACAAACATCCTCCCGTTGTCGATCTCCGCCAGCTTGTCCACGACTTTCCGGAGACTGGGCGTCTTGGTCGAGATGATTACGAGATCAAGCTCGTACATTTCCAGTTCCTGGATGCTGTACACGGCGTCGGGGACCTTTACCTTTTCGGTGAAGACATTCGTCAGGCGAATCCCGGACTTCCTGATACGATCGATGATATTATCCCGAATATCACAAACGACCGTAAACACGCCGGCCTTGACGAGGTAAGTGGCCAGGATACACCCGACCGGCCCCATGCCGATGACCCCTACCCGAAGTTTGCTGTTGTTATTGTTGTTGGTTGTATCTGTCACGAACTGGCTCCACTTGCATTTACATTGACATAGATTTCATGGTGAGTTGTTCTATGAAAGTCTCCAGCCTCGTCCGGGTCTGTCCATCGGAGAAAAACCGGAGATCATTGAGATCGCCGTCAATACTCAAGGTCTCGATGCCGGTGGCTTCCTGCAATTTCCGTGGAAGACCGAACCGGCTGTTGGTGTTGTTGAAGCACGTCTTGGAATCATGAAAGATCACGCCGTCCACGCGGTACTCCTCGACCATGCGCCGGAGGTATTCCAGCTTGGTCATTTCTCCCCGGTTTATAAAGATCTTCGTGTAGGCAGCGGCCATGGAAGGAAGAGGATCATCAGGATCGAAATCGTCGAACACCCAACTGTTGCAGTAGGTGGACGCCACTACGCAGGCCTGTTGCTCCGCGAACAACTCGGCCATAAACCGCAGCCTGCCCCAGATCGGCATGCCCTCCCAGTACAGGCGTACCTGCTCACCCGGCACGGCGGCAGCATTGCGCGCGGCGAGTTTTTCGAGTTCCGCAAGGGCCTCGTGGTAGAAGTCGACGCAAACCTGTGTACCGCGGAGTACTACTACCGGCGCCATCAGGATGGTCCCATCGAAAAACGTCAGGGGTGACGGCACGTTCCGCGCGGTTTCGAGCACTTTTTTCCACAACGTCGTGCCCTCGAGGCTGAGCCGAAGGGTTTCTTTCAGTCGCTCCGGGTCGAGCGTTTTGCCCGTGACTTCTTCGCCCGCGGCAATGACCTTGCGAAACTGCGCCACGACCTGGTCGATGTCCGTTCTGGACACTTCCTCGAGATGACGGGGCGGAAAGACGCCCACGACCGGGCAGTTGAATTCATCTCCAAAGAAATTGAACCACTCCGCGACTTCCCGGCACTGGTTAGTGTTGAACACGATCAGATCAGGCCGGGGAATGGACGGCAAGCCGTAGGCCGCGGTGAGCGGCGTTTCCTGCATCAGCCAGGCACCGATATCCGCCGTCAGGTACGAGCAGATTTCTCCCGCGTACCCCGCCTGGTGCGCCCTGGGAATATATTTCAATGCAGTTCTGGACGCCCCGAGCAAGGCCCCGTGGTTTTCCGGGAAGTACACCTCGAACCCCAGCGCCCGCAGGATCTCCGCCGGTCCTGCGCTCGTGCACCACGCCAAGGGGGCCTCCAGGTTCTCGTAGTAATCCCGCAGGATCGACTTCAGTTTTGTTTGTGCGTTCAGCCGGGGCATGGTCAGTCCAGGTTGATGACGTACACTTTGTCGGAATACACTTTCTTCCCGTCGTACAAGGCTTCAATATCCGCTTTGAAAACTTTTCCCACCACGTTCGGTGCAAGTTTCATGGAAGGGGTAAGCTCCTCGTTCTCAATACTGAGCTCGTAGTCCACCAGCATGGCGGCATTCAACCGGTAGAACTTGACGGTCATGGAATCATTCAAAAGCCTGAGACAGCGGTTGAGACACGACGAGAGGTCGGAAAGATTCCGCGGGCATTCACAGGTACCCTTGAGCAGGCTCTTGTCGGGAATGTTCGAGAACATGGCCTTGTTCGGGAACAACAGCGCCACGGGGTGATCGCGTCCGCTGCCCGTTACGTAGGCATGCGTCAGGAACGCGCAATCCTTCGTGATGAGATTCTCGATTTCCGTGGGGATGACTTTCTCGGCGTTGGTCAGTTTGAAGATGCGGTCCTTGCGCGAAATCAACCGAAGGCCGATGTCTGTAAATTCCCCCACGTCGCCGGTCGCGAACCAGCCGTCATCGGAGAGGACTTGCTCGGTCACCTCCGGGTTCCTGAAATACCCTTTCATGACGTTTGCGCCGCGGATCATGATCTCGCCGTCATCGGCGATCCTGATCTGCACACCGGGTATGGGAAACCCCACGACACCTGGCTCGCGCTGGACCTTGGGATCCGTGATGGTGCAGCAGGGCGATGTTTCAGTCAGGCCCCAGCCTTCCATGATAGGAATGCCGCGGGATTGGAACACGTCAGAAATATTTTTCGGAAGGGGCGCGGCGGCGGTGAAAATGAACCGCAGCTCATCGTGAAAAATGATCCTCTCCACCTCGTCGCTCTGGAGCACGCGCGTCACGATTTCCTGGTAGATCTTGGGCACGCTGAAAAAAACGGTGGGACGTACGCGTTTCCAGTTCTCGATCAGCAAGTCGGTGTTCTTACCGAAACCATGCTCAAGCGATAACAGGGCGCCGTTTGTGATGGCCGCGTATTTCTCGAAGATCCCGCCGAAGCTGTGGTGCCACGGCAGGTAGGAGAGGAAACGGTCGTCCTCCGACAGGTTCCAGAGTAAACGCAACGCGGCCTGCTGGGAAAGGATGTTCCCGTGGGTCAACTGCACGCACTTCGGTTTCCCCATCGTGCCGGAGGTGTACATCATCAGGCACACGGAATCACGGGGCACATCGTACCCGGCGAAATCCTCCGCTTTCGGATAGCCGATCAGGTCCTGGAAGGAGTACAGGTGCGAATGCGACTGCTCCACGGGGTCAAAGTGAATAATCCCGCGATACGCCTCTACGGATGCGAGTTTGTCGTACTGCCCCTGGTCGGCGACCACGACGAACGCGGGCTCGCAGAACGCGACGAGGGAATCGGCGATCTGGCACGGAAAACCCGCGAATATCGGCACGAATACCCCACCCATGGACATCACGGCCAGCTCCATTTCCAGCATCTCCATGCGGTTGCGGGAGAGCACGGCCATGCGGTCGCCGGTCTTGAACCCGTGTTCGAGTAAAAATTTCTGGATGGAAAGAATATCCGAAGAGAGGCGGTTCCATGAGAGCTTCAGTTTACTCCCGTTTCGGGTTTCCTGGTATAAGATGCGGTCGCCGAAGCGGGCGGTGTTGTCCCGCACCATGACCGCGATGTTACGTTCATACTCGGGAAGTGAAAGATCGGATTGCCACACCCCGGTCTGTTTCATGCCGCTTTCTCCGCCAGCTTGAAGTGACGAAACCCACCCCACAGGGCGGCGCCGATTGCGCCCGCCGTCATCGGATGCTCGGAGGGATAAATTTCCAGTGCCATGTTTTTCTTGCTTTGCTCTTCCTGGATGGCCGCCACCAGCCCCTTGTCCATCGCCATGCCGCCGGTGAGAATCACAGGGGATTCGACCCTCAGCTTACTCAACAGTTTCAGGATCCGTCCGGCAATCGAGAGGTGAATTCCCTTGATGATATCGGGCGTGGGAATTCCCTGCGCCACCATGTTGATGACGTCGGTTTCCGCCAGCACGGCGCAAATACCGCTTGTCCGGCTCGGATCCGTGGACTGCATCGAGAGCGTTCCCACCTCGTCGAGGGTCACGCCGAGATAGCGCGTGATGTTTTCCAGGAACTGTCCCGACCCGGAAGCGCACTGCCCCGTCATGGCGTAGCTGCGGACCCGCGCGCCCTGTTCCAACGTGATCGCGCGGCTGAACAACGCGCCCAGGTCCACCACCGTGCGGGCCTCGGGATGGAAGTGGTAGGCACCTCGGGCGTGGGTGGTCATGCTGTAGAAGTGCCCGCGTTTGCGCCGCACCAGCTCACCCTCGCCGGTCGAAGCGACGTAGATGAGGTCTTCGTATTTCAGGTTGTGCCGGTCGAAGATCTCCTGCTCCAGTTGCTCGATCACCTGGGTGGGGTTCCGCTTACGGATTTTTTCGTTGACGATATCGACGATAACGGAATCGCCGTCGCGATAATCGATCAGCGCCATCTTGATATAGCTGCTGCCGACGTCAATACCGAGAGAATAATTCATAACGCTTACCTCGCTTCGCTGAATATGGCCGCGCCCAGCGCACCCATGAAAATTGAATCCGCGTGGAGATTGATCTTGATGTCTCCGTAATTCTGTATCACCAGTTGCTTGACGTACTTGACCACGGCGGGATTGCGGGCCACGCCGCCGGTGAAGGTCATCTCGTTGCGCACACCACCGGAACGCGCCAGCAGACCGAACGCCCTTTGCACGATGGCCTTGTGCAAACCGGCCAGGATGTTTTCCTTCTTTTCACCGAGATTGAGATATTCCCGCAGCTCCGCTCCCGCGAACACGGTGCACGTGCTGCAAATGTTCGATTCGTACTCGGCCTTGAGCGCCAGGGGTCCCAGTTCGCCTACGCTCATGCTCATCTCGTCGGAGATGTAGCCAAGGTAACGCCCGCACCCCGCCGCGCAGCGGTCATTCATCTGGAAGCTCGTCACCAGGCCGTGCTCGTCCACCTGTATCGCCTTGGTGTCCTGCCCACCGATATCGAGGACGGTCCTGGTCTTGGGAAAGTACGTATGGGCGCCCATGGCATGGCAGAGAATTTCGGACTTGATGTGTTTCTGGTCAAACGGGAGCAACTGGCGTCCATAGCCGGTCCCGATGAAATCCGCCGGATCGAGGTTGATCGCCGCCACCTCGGTCAGGTGCACGGCAACTTCCTTGCGCAGGGATCGGAGCTCGTCGGGCATGAAATCCAGCGCCTGCTCGGTCAGGTCGATGAAATTGAATTCGAGCAACTTGTTCTCGACCGGCGTGATACAGCGGTCGTAGATCGCGACCAGGTGATCGAACAAGTCGCGTTCATGATGCTGGATGGCGTGCATGTACGGCTCGCTGAACAGGTCGCGGAAGAATTCCGACGTGCTGCTGACCCTGTTATTGAAGAACTTGTCCTTGACCGTTTCTTCCACGAGATCGCAGGCCGCGCGAATGATGCTGACGATCTCGGCCGCGGGGACGCCGTTCGATGCGTGATTCGCCTGTTCCAGCATGGCGTTTTTCAACTCGGCGAATCGCTCCTCGAACTGGAGATAGTGGAACCGTCCCTCCAGGAGCGCAACAAGCTGGTTCCAATCGACTTCACCACGCGAGCTCTCTTTCATGCGACGCAGAAGAATCGTGAACCGGGAGTTGAATTCCGCCTCCATGCGGGCGATTTCCGCCGCCACTCCGTAATTCGACCGCGAGTTCGTGATGCCGCGCCCGATAATGTTGTGCTTCTCGTCGATAAGCACCGCCTTCGACGTCGTCGAGCCGAGATCAATACCAAGATAGGTTTTCATACCACCGCCTCCATCCTGCGCTTCATGATCTGCCTCTGTTCCAACATCTGGAAGAAGCTGTCGAGACGGTTCTTGATGTTCGAGTAGGAATAGTAACGGGGATCCACAAGGTCGGTTTCGATAAATCCGACCGGGATCTGCAGGCGCTCTTCCAGTTCCCGCATCATGACCAGTTGGCCGGCGGAGAACGAGTTGCAGCTCTTGATGGAGTTCACCAGGAAGCCATCTGCGTGGTACCGGGTAATGAACCGCTCGATGAGGTCGATCCTCTGGGGCAGGTTACGATTGGTATAGCAGCCCAGGCAGTACTCGGCCAGGCTTTTCAAGGAATCGTCGGAAGAATGCCGGAAGCCGTCGTCGTACACCCCGCCGACCCGCGTGTAAGTCGATCCGACGAACACCGCTCCCATTTCGTAGAACAGCTTCCAGAAGCCGCGGAAGTGCGTCCAGTTGGGCGGCCCCTCGACCACGAGACGGAAATTTTCTTCCTGGAGTACGCCGTCCGGGGTGATCGGCCCCATCTTGTTTTCCACCCGGAAGCGCACTTCACCGGCCAGCTCCTCGTAGTAATCCACGCACTCCGGACTGCCCCGAAACGCGGTAAAAATCGGACCGATGTAATACACGCCGCCGAAGTACGCGTCTATGGGCGACGGGCGGTTTTGGGCGGAGTCGAATATCTCGATCAAGAGGTCTTCCGCCTTCGCGGAAAGATCGAGTTTCTCTCCCAGCTTCGTTTCGTTGAACTTCACTCCACTGACTTTTTCGAACTTGGGGATAACTTCCGTGCGCAACTGTTCCTTGATGTATTCGACATGATCAGGCTCGATCCGTCCCGCCTCCTGGTAAGGAATGTGGAGCATGGCAATTTCCGCGTCCGGGTAGAGGTGTTTCAGGTTCTCAAACCATTTCATGAACACGAAGCAGCCGGTATAACTGAGCAGCAGGAGGTCGGGCGGCGGAAGCTGCTGCCCGGTGGGCCCGATATTACCCTGCACCATCATGCCGATGTCGCATTTCACGTAGGAACAGATGTCCTCCGAGTAGCCCATGTCCTCCGCTTCCCGTATATAGTCCCGGGATTTCTTTCGCATGCCGGACTGGAGGGCGTTGATTTCCGGGTACACCGGAAGCATGTCGAAGCTGTAGATCAACTCGGTCAGGTTGCCGGGCACAAAGGTATAGACGACTTTCTTCCCCGTCTCCCGCACCTGGGACAGTTCCATGAAATGATCCGCCAGCATCTGCTTTTGCTTAAGCATGCTGTTTTCTTTTTGAACGGTCATTTCGCCTTCCTCCGGCCGCAACAGCATCGGAGCGATTTCGAGTTATCGATGTGCATACGAGGCTCCTTCTCTATGAATGATTTTTACATGTTCCGTTTCGAAGCGGCGCGCAGGCCGGTTGTCCACGCCGTCAGCGCCGCGATTCACTCCCACAATTTGATCATGTCCGCGAACGTGCCTGCCTGTTCCTTTATGACGTGAAACTGGCCGAGGTTTTCATGGTACTGGAATCCGAAGTGACGGATGTGATACGCGTCCATGGCTTGTTCAAGGATGGGCCGATCAAGCAACGCCGGGTCGCAAAAGCTAGGGGCGCAGAAAAGCACGCCATCCGCCCTGCGGTCGATTACCTGCTGTTTCAGCTGTTCCCCCTTCGGGTTATCCGCTTCGTACACTGCCGAAGAGAACTCGCTGTGGTCGAGGTACGCCTCGATGAGAGCGGAAACCGGATCATCCGTATCGCTGGGAATATCGGTCTTGATCCACTTCATTCCCAGTTGCATATCGTCTTCCACCACGTAACAGCCGGCGTTCTCAATGGTCTTGATGAGACCCAAAGGCGGTTGTTCACAAAACGCTCCGGAAACAACCACGCGAATCTTGTCTTCCGGGTCCGCATCGACTTCCCGCGCCAGTCTCAGGATTTCCTCCAGGTACTGGTTGTGCTCCTCCACGGTCATGGTTCCGCCTGCGCGAAGAACGAGGTAGAAATCGACCGCGGATATCTTGTGCGGAAAATCGGAGCGCAAATCCGAGAGTTCGTTCACCAGTCTCCGGTTATAATTATATATCTCGATGGATGCGTTCAATTCTTCCGTTGTCAGTTCGTGACCGTTCAAAGCCTTCAAGCCTTCGATCAACCGTTCTATTTCCTTGCGATAAAACTCCCCACCCACTTTGCGATCAAAATTCTGGGGCAGATCGAAATACCGGATGAACTTGTCCGGGAATTTCAACCGGAAAATGCCTGAGAGATTGCGGATGACGTCACAGATGGACGGAAACAGGAACCCGTCGAAATGGTCCATGTTGCCGTTCAACGCCATTTCGATAACGGTGCGCGGGATATGGCAAATGTAGGACTGAAAGAACGCATCGCCCTTGACGATGGACATGCGATCGCCCGCTCCGAAGATGCCCACCGGGAGCATTCCCATTGCATGGATGATTTCACGGGGAATGTATATGGGCAGGTACCCGATGACGCGGCGGGAGGGATCCTGCTCTTTCCACTCCTTGGCATATGAATACGAAAGGTCTTCGAAAAGCGCACGGGCTTTTTCGATGGCCGCGGTGTACTGTTCAGTTGTCATGTGTTGTTCTGCCATTTGCATTGTTCCAGATACGGTCCAGCATTTCCCGAAACGAACGGAGTTCGGAAGAAGAGAGGACACTGGTTAATTCTTCATCTACGGAGTTGACGATGTCATTCATTCTTCCGAGGAGGCGCCGCCCCTTGGGAGAGAGGTACAATTTAATAACCCGGCGGTCCTTGGAATTCCGTTGCCGTTCGACCAGGCCATCGTTTTCCAACCGGTCCGCCAGACCGGTGATAGCGGGCTTGTCCAGGTACACGCGTTTGCCGACTTCCGACAGGGACAAGCCGTCAGTGTGGGCAAGAGTGTTGAGTACCGTATATTGCACCGCCGTCACCCCGATTTCCGTCAGCCGCGTATCGAGCGCTTTCTTCATACTGCGCGCCGTGCGAACGACAAGGAAGCCCGTACTTCGTTCAATGGAAGTCATACATTCGTCATTACTTCTTGTGGAAAAAGTCAATTGGATTATTCCGGAATAAATTCACGCGCGGAGATGGTTCAATAACCAATAGTACACATATAAACTAATAACATGTTAACTATATGTCAAGTCAAAGAGTAGCTTTTTCGCGGAGGGAGCGATTACCAAGAGAATAGCACTGCGAGAACCCGCAACACCACACGGTCACATATCGATCATGCGGACGAAGTCATGTCGGTATAACGCGGCAGGTTCAATCGGCCGGCGTTCACAATGCTGGGAACGGCTTTCGGGCGCGCAGAAGAGAGAAAGGGCTCCATGTCGTCGGTATGCCACACCGGCCAACCCTTGAGGATGCCCACCACGTTACACGCTGCAAGAACAGCCATGCCTTCCCGCGTCCACCTGGTGGCTGAACCGAGATGAGGAGTTAAAACAACGTTCGGTAACGCATCGAGACCTTCAACCAACCGGGGCTCGAATTCGAAAACATCCAGGCCCGCGCGAAAATCCGGATTCTCTCGGCAATGTTCCACCAGAGCCTGTTCATCCACGACGGCGCCCCGACTGGTATTGATGAATACCGCATGACGCTTCATGAGTGAAAAGCGTTCCCTGTTGATCAGGTGATGAGTCGATTCGTCGAGAGGAGTGTGAATGCTGATTATATCGGCATGTACGAGCAACTCGTCCAGATCGGCAACAAACGAAATCGTGAGGGGCTTTTCGTTCCGTTGCGTGAGGAAAGTATTAAACTCGTCGTAAAATCGTTCGAGGTCTTCGTTTGTATGCCGACCGAAATACAACAGGTTCATCCTGCACCCCTGCATCATCATCCGCGCATACGCCGTTCCGATTCTTCCCGCGCCGACCACGCCCAATGTCTTCCCCCTGAGCAGGGTACCGAGCAAAAGATCCGGTTGCCACCCGGAGAAGCGACCCGCTCGAACCATTTGGTCGCCCTCGATCACGCGCCTGGCAGCCGCAAACGTCAGCGCCGCCGCCATCTCGGCCGTAGCCTCGGTCAGGATTCCCGGCGTATTACCCACGGGAAGGCCAAGCCTGCTTGCCGCCTCGATATCCACGTTGTCGTATCCTACCGCGTATGAACTGTACACCTGACCGCCGGCCGCTTTCAGGGTTTCCAACACCTCTTCATTCCAATCCTCCGTCAACTGCCCGATGACCCCGTGGCAGGAATCCCCGATCCATGCTTTCAGACCATCGGCATTGATTGTTTCCTCCAAGTTCCCGACCTCTACACGGCAATCATCATCAGTAAGAATTTCCATCCATCGAGTTCCCGGCAACTTTTTCGTGACCAGGATCCGGAAACGGCCTTGCGGGTGGTGTGTTTCAACGCGAAAATGTCTCATTTTTTCAACAATTTCCATGACGACAACCCCGGAATGGTAATTCACGGTAATGTTGTTCCCCTGTTGAAGATACGAAGATCATACGGCGCTTATCCAGGACTGTGCCGGTCAATACCGGTCGTTTCCCTTTAATATACCTGCGCTGACACACGTAAATTGGCATAAATTCGTCTTCTCCGATAAAAAAGGAATTCTCGCGCCCCGGTTGTTTTGAATTCGAAATATTCCTTAACTTAGCCAAGTTTCTTATCCAGGCAGTGCTTCATAAATTTCATTCCCGTTCCTTGTTCCGCTTCTCGATTTACTTCTTAATTCTTCAAACCAGCTTTCTTTTCGCCCAAACGAAAGCGCAAATTACCATCGCCGAACTCCACGGCAAAATCAATCTCGATGGCGTGAGCGACGAGCCGGCGTGGAATTCCGCCACGCGTCTGCCAATGGTGATGCACATCCCGAACTTCGGCGACGAGCCCACGGAAAAAACGGAAGTGCTGTTGCTGTATGACAAAAAATACCTGTACATCGCGGCAAGGCTGTACGATTCCGATCCGACGCAGATCCACGCGTCATCGATGAAGCGCGACGACTTCAATAACAGCAGCGACATGTTCGGCGTAATCATCGATTCCTACCATGACCGAGAGAACGCCCTAAGTTTTTTCACGCAACCTTCAGGTCTTCGCACGGATTTCACGGTGTTCAACGATGCCCAGGCACGCTATCCCATCAATTTAAGTTGGAACACCTTCTGGGACATCGCCACCGAAGTGACCGACGAAGGTTGGTTCGCAGAGTTCCGTATTCCGTTTTCGAGCCTGCGCTTCCAGGAAGTAAATGGAAAGGTATTGATGGGATTGATTGCCCTGCGCTGGATCGCGCGAAAAAGCGAGTCCGTCATCTTTCCGGCCATTCCCCACACCTGGGGATGGTGGAGCCAATTCAAGCCTTCCCAGGCGGGGACCATCGTGTTCAGTGGGCTTCATGACACCAAACCCTTGTACATCACCCCCTACCTTCTGGGCGGCTTAAACCAGGTCCAAAAGTTCAACCGCGATGAAAATGCCTACCAGCCTTTCGATGAATTCACGCGTGAAGCAGGACTCGATGTCAAGTACAGCTTGACCAGCAACCTGACCCTTGATCTCTCCCTCAATACCGATTTTGCCCAGGTGGAAGCCGATGACGAGTTGATCAATTTGACACGATTCTCGCTTTTCTACCCTGAAAAGAGAATGTTCTTCCAGGAACGATCCAGTATTTTCGACTTCAATACCGGTGGGGTGAACCGCTTGTTTTACAGCCGCCGCATCGGTCTTATCCAGGGAAAGCCCGTACGCATTTTCGGCGGTCTCCGCATGATCGGCCGGGTAAATGACTGGGACCTGGGATTCCTGGACATGCAAACACAAAAACTTGACACGCTTCCCTCGGAGAATTTTGGCGTCGTCCGCTTTCGCCGGCAGTTGTTCAATCCATATTCACACGCAGGGGGCATGATCACCAGCCGCGTTGGCGCCGACGGTTCGTATAACGTAAATTATGGCCTCGACGCCATCATTCGCGTGTTCGGCGATGACTACCTGACCTTAAACTGGGTACAGACCTTCGAAACAAACAGCCCGAACAACCCGGTATCTCTCGATCCAACCTTCATGCGGTTCAACTGGGAGCGCCGATCATTGGAGGGGTTCAATTACAATGTCAGTTTCGCCCGCTCGGGCGTCGATTACAACCCGGACCTGGGATTCGAACGGCGGCATAATTATACCAGGTTCGGCGACCGCATCCTCTACGGTTGGCTGCCAGATAACTCGTCTCTCCTTCTCCGTCACCAGGCATACCTGGACGGTTCCGTTTTCTTGCGCAACAGCGATGGGACCACGGAATCGGCGGACATCGGGCCGGGTTGGGATTTCGCCTTCAAAACCGGAGCCCTGGCAGGCTTCATCCTGAAGATGAACTACGAGAGCCTTCGGCGGCCGTTCTACCTTTCGCCCGACGCGATGGTCAACACCGGCGACTACACGTTTTACGACGCGACGATCTATTGCGCAAGTCCGGATGGCGGTCTTTTTTACTCGTTGCTTTCCCTGACGGCCGGTTCTTTTTACGACGGATGGAATGCGAACCTCAACGTAAACGCCCGCTTGAGTATCTCTTCGAGCCTGGAACTGAGCACTAGCTATTCCTACTACCTCGTGAAATTCCCAGGCCGCAACCAGAAGTTCATCGCGCACGTGCCACGCGTTCGCGCGCTATACATGTTCAATACCGATTTCTCCGCAACGACTTTTGCACAATACAACAGCGCCATCGACGGTATTATCCTCAACGTGCGCATACGCTACAACCCGCGCGAGGGCAACGACTTGTATCTCGTGTACAACGAGGATTTCAATACCAACCGGTCCGATTTCAACCCGGTTCTGCCATTTTCGAATTCACGGGCCGTCCTGGTAAAATACACGTACACGTTCAGTATGTAGTTCTCACTCCGCCCCGGCAACACCGAGCTTACGCCACCCTCTCTTGCTTTGCATACGCCGAGCACAGCAGCCCCGGGCAGAAGAACGCACGCGTAAACTACCGAAGCAGCAATGACCGACGAGCACAATCCATATCTCCCCGGATACCGTTCCTTCCCGAAAGCCGCCCGGGCCTCGGAACTAAGGTCTTCCCCTTCGGACGTAACAACCGACACCAGCGACCTCGCTCTCGAACTCGCGGTCTCGAGCTTCGCCATCCCCGGTACCATCCTGACGCTGGGAAATGCACGTGCTTTTCACGCCCATGCTCTCACCGCTCGAGGGTTTCACGTCGTCATGGCTGCGCCGAGCAAAAAGATATTGCAGTTCCATCGGCGCAACACCAACGGTTTCGAGCAAGTTCTTTCCGCCGGAAAACGCCTGGACTGTATCAAGGATAGTTGCGTTGACGGGATACTGGCCGGAAAAGGATGGTTGAACGGCTTCCGGACTATCGGGCCGGCATTGTACGACGCCTTTCGTATTCTCAAGGACAACGGCGTATGCGTACTCGTGCTCCGGAATCGCTTTTCAATCGCCGAGTGCCTCGCCTACATCCAGCACGGCCAATATCGACGCGCATTCGAACGCGCCCGCAGAAACGGTGCCTTCATCCCCGGCGACGAGCGCGACGTCCTGGCCTGGTACCATTCCCTGCGCTCCGTGAAACGCGCGGCCCGCGGCTTGTTCACCATTCAGAAAGTCGTTGGACTGAATATCATCACGCCCCCGCCCTCATTCCGTCACATCCACGACTTCCATCCGCGGTTGATCCGGGCAGCGGCGCGTGTCGAGGCGCGAATCCGGTCGCTTCCGATCCTGGCCGCCCTAGGCGACTATTTCATCGTGGTCCTCGAGCGTTTTGAATAGCATCTCTAACACCCACGTTCAGCGAACAACCATCATGGTTTTTCGCGCGAGGCGATCCCCCGCTTGTAATTGGTAAAAATACACTCCCGCACGCAGGCGCGAAACATCGAACACCCCCTTGTTGTCACCCGGCCGGGCCGGGCCGTCGAACACCGTAGCTACTTTCCGTCCGAATACGTCGAAAACCGTGATGGTCACGTTTCCACCCGTATCAACGTGAAACGGAATTGTCGCCCGGGTCGAGACCGGGTTCGGAAAACTCTGGCCGAGCGTAAACGAGCCCGCGCGGGGCGTCTGTTCGACCGTGGTTGTCGCGCACGTAAGTCTCCCCAGAAGGGTCTCCAGGTTTCGGCGAAGGTCTTCGTGCTCGACGCGATACGGGCGCATACCCAGGAATATCATTGCGCCGGTGAGTTTCCCATTCCGACTCAAGGGCTTTCCGAGCACACCGATTCCCCTGGCCGTTCCCGTGGAGTTGTCCGTGAAGAGGATCTCATTGCCGGGCCGGGAAAGCGTTGTCGAAAACGTCGGGCACAGGTTCTGCTGGCCGGTGAAAGCCATATCCACGAGATCGGGTTGCATCGCGGTACAGTCTTCGATCGAATTGTACAGGCCGCTGTTCCAGGTAATGCCGAGGAAATCCATCAGGAGATCGTCCAGGAAATTAATCCCGGAGCGCGAAATCAAAACGATATTGCCGCCTGCCTGCAGGTACGACCAGATGGGACTGCCGCTCCACTTGGCAAGATCGCCGTTGTAATCGTTGCCGATCCAAACCACGGTGCAATACTGTCCCATGATTTCCGGGGACACGGCAGCACCTTTTCCAAGCGGTTTCGGCAGTGCGGCAGGATAACCGTTTCGCGGGCCGTTGAAAAGATCCCAGAAATCAAACGGCCTCTTGCCCGTGAAGATCGAGTCTTCGTAGGCGGAAAGGAGATCGCTGGCATACGCAGAGACGTTCCAATCAACGCCGTTGACGAGAAGTATTCCCTTGTCAAAGGTCGGGTTTTTCAGGGGAACGAGAAGCTTCTTTAAAATCCAATTATCCTTGTCCAGCAATACATCGGTCGGTTCCTCCGAAACGAGAAACGTATATACGGCGGTTTCGGTATTATTTTTCACGACGAACGTGGTGTCGCCGGAAGGCAGGCGCAAGGTGATATCGATGGGCAGATCGAATACCTGCCGCTTCGGCACGAACATCTGTTTGACGTTCACCTCCACCCTGTACATGTTCTGATCCCGGCTCGTCTTCCAGTCGAATTTATAGGTTGGATAGTATTCCCCGTAGATCCAGTTCTGGATGAACGTACCAAAGTCGTACCCGGATTCCCGTTCGAGGTAGCCTACGAATTCCTCCGTGGTGACGGAGCGGTACGTTTCCCGATTCGTGCTCCCGAGGTATTTCCGCACGCCGGAAAAGAACGCGCTGTCGCCGACGATGTGGCGCATCATGTGAAGCACCCACGAAGCTTTCCGGTAGCTGAGACTCCCGCTGAAAATCTGTTGGGTGGCGGGGTCCTCGATGGTAATGGTGCCGGGACCGAAATACATCTTGGCCGCCATGTCCGCCTTCATCCTGTTGACACCGTTGACCTGTTCATAGTACAACGATTCCATGTACGTGGCCCAGCCCTCGTTGAGCCAGATATCCTTGAAGCTCGCGCAGGTCACCTTGTCGCCGAACCACTGGTGACCCAGCTCGTGTACGATGACGCCGGTGCCGTAAAAGCCCATGGAGCTCACGGTTTGGTGTTCCATGGCTCCACCCCACTCGTACTCCGCCATTCCGTACTTCTCTTTCATGAACGGGTACGGAATCAGCAGGTCGGAGTACACCTGCAGGCCCCTGAGCATAACCTGGTCCATGCCTTTCTGGACCTCGGCGCTTCGCTCGTAGTACCAGCTGTCAACCCTCATCGAATCGGCGTCGTAGTGGAACATGTAGTTGTTGTGATTATATGTGGCGGCGGCAATGGAAACCAGGTAGGTCACAATGGGATACCTCTCCGCCCAGTGGACGGTATGCGTTCCGTCTCCGTTGACGATGTCGGAGACAAGCGTTCCGTTGGAAACGGGAAACAGCGTCGTGTCCGTAATGATAATAACGTCAACTGAGTCAGCCTTGTCTGAGGGCGCATCCTTGCAGGGCCACCAGTTCCGCGCATCGAACGGCTCAGCCTGTGTAGCGATGGTTGTGATGTCGCGGCCAAGTTCGACGTTGGGGCGCGTGCGCTTGATAAACGCGCTCCCTTTCAAGGGGAAATCATACGTAATCGTGAACGTGACCAGCTCGTCCCGCGCATAAGACCGATCCAGGTCCACAGTGAGCAGATCGCCGCTATGCGTAAACGACAGCGATTTCCCTCCCGCCGTGATATTGCGGACGGTTCCCTTCTCGCCGAAGTGAAGGACGATTTCCGTCAACCCGTCTTTTACAATTTTGAAACGCCCGGTCATGACGCCGGAAAACGCATCGCCGTTCTCCCTGATAGTTACTTCGATCCGGTAGTACTGGGCGTCATAATCCTCAAATCCCTGCGGTGACGTCGCTACAAGTTTTTTCAATGATTCGTAGTATTGCGCCTTCGCTTTCGAACATATATCTACGCCGCTGGCGGGCGATTCAACCTGCTGTCCGAGGGCGGTACTCGCCAAAACAAAAGAAAAGAATATAGAAACCACGATTTTCATTCGATCATTCTCCAAAATGGTTGCTGCGATGGAATCTCCCTCAGGTAGCGGCAGACGGATCCGGGGAGGGTTATTGCGGCAATGCCGCCGTTTTTAAAATAAGGTGGTGAGAGATCAAGAAACAAGGCGGTAAGATGGGTGATGGATTCCAGGCGCCTGGTGGTAGGAATTTCGACGCGCGGATTGAACGCACCGTAACGGCGGATAACCGGGTACAAGGGAAAAGAGGTGGTCTGGATTGTGAATCGGGATTGTTCCTGACGACACATGCGAGAAAATAACATCTGTCGTGTCGAACGTGAACGAGGCTGATACGTCCTGACGTTTGAACGTCTCCCTCCGATTCGCGCTACTCACTGGCCCGGATTTATTTCTCGTCATCTTTGTCGGAGTTGTTTTCGTAATCGCGCTTCGGATATTGAGCCCCAGCATGGCCGGAAAATGTTTCGTCAATCCGGAAATCCGTCGATCAATTGCCTGCAAGCCCCGCTTGGCGTAGTTTTGAAACATGATTACTCGCTGCATCGCCGGGTTTTTGCTTTTTACCCTCCATACGGTCCAGCTTACGGCGCAGGACCTGCCCGTCTATCAAAACGGTGTCGCCGTTGCAGCCGACTCCATCGCGTCTGCAACGGGCATCGATATTCTGCGCCAGGGAGGAAACGCCGTGGATGCCGCCGTGGCCATGGGGTTCGTCCTGGCCGTTGTCTATCCCGGGGCCGGGAACATCGGCGGCGGAACGTATCTCGTCATGCGCCTCGCCGACGGCCACAAGGTCGCTATCGACGGCCGGGAAGTCGCTCCCGGCAAGGCCCGGCGCGACATGTACCTGGACGAGAACGGCGACGTGATACCCGGAAAATCCCTGGTCGGGCCTCTTTCGTCCGGGGTGCCGGGAACGGTGGACGCTCTTCTCCTGGCGCTGCGCGAATACGGCACAATGCCCCGGTCAACGGTCATGGATCCCGCGATCCGACTTGCCCGCCAGGGGTTTGCCGTTCATCCCCGTTTGGCCCGCCAGGTCGCGTTTTACAGGGACGAACTCGAACGCTTCCCCGCAACACTGGCCATGTTTTCCACCGATTCAGGCTTGATCCGCGCCGGGACGACATGGAAACAGCCGGAACTGGCGGCGACGCTGGAGCGCATCCGCGACGAAGGCCGCGACGGGTTTTACCAGGGCCTGACGGCAAGGCTCATCGTGGAGACCATGAACAAGCACGGGGGTATCATAACGCTCGATGACCTCGCACGGTATCGCGCATTGGCGCGTGCGCCCGTGCGTGGAGTGTACCGGGGCTTCGAGATCCTTTCCATGCCGCCGTCAAGTTCGGGGGGAGTGGCGGTCATAGATATCCTCAACATCCTGGGCCTGTACGATGTCAGCGGCATGGGCTTCGGTTCCGCCGCCGTCGCGCACCTCATGGTGGAAGCGTTTCGCCGAGCGTTCGCCGACCGGGCCGAGTACCTCGGTGACCCGGACTTCGTTGCGGTCCCGACGTCGAAACTCGTTTCCATGGACTACGCCCGCGAGCAGGCAGGCACCATTGCCGACACAGCGACACCGAGCGCCCTGGTCGGCGGGCGGAGTTTGAACTTCGACGAAGGCCGGCAAACGACACACTACGCGGTTGTGGATCGGGCGGGAAACGCCGTGTCCGTGACGACCACGATCAATTCCATATTTGGAAGCAAGTGCGTCGTCGAGGGGGCTGGATTCCTGCTCAACAACGAGATGGACGATTTCAGCGCCAAGCCCGGCGAGCCCAACCAGTTCGGGCTGATCGGCAACGAGGCCAATGCCATCGCGCCGGGTAAGCGTATGCTCAGCTCCATGGCGCCCACCATCGTGCTGAAGGACGGCGAACCCTGGATGCTGACAGGCTCGCCCGGCGGCTCACGCATCATCACTACCGTGGTCCAAGTGATCGTGAACGTCGTGGATTTCGGTATGAACATACGGGAGGCCATTGCAGCGCCCCGCGTGCACCACCAGTGGCTGCCGGACCGAATCGAGTATGAACCGGACGCCCTGAGTGAACCGGTGAGAGCGGACCTCCGGCGCAGGGGACACGTTCTGCTGGAGGTCGGTCCTTTCGGGCGGGCGGAAGGAATACTGCGTGCTTCGACGGGTTGGACGGCGTACAGTGATCCGCGGGGGTACGGTGCGGCGGCGGGTTGGTGAAGGGAAAAACATCCGGGGGGGGGGATGCTGCGACGTGTTCCCTTCCGCCGGTTGCGCGTGCCGCTTCCACGTGCCGCCGGAAGAGCCCCGGGGTCGCAAGCTTGGATTCCCTTCTCTTGTAATTCGCCGGTTGTTTTAGTAGGTTTTGAACAGGTAATCGACTCTTTTAGGAATCACGCATGAACTCATCTTCTGGAAAAAAACCCCCGACACCGGGAAACATTAAGTGTTCCTTCTGCGGCCGGTCCGCGAGCGAAGTGGACAGCATTATCGCCGGGCCAAACGTGTATATCTGCAATGTCTGTATCGCCAGCTCGGTCGATATTCTCAAGAACAACGTCGCTGCGTACAGCAACAAGACCGCCCGCAAGGACCTGCCGACGCCGGTGGAGATCAAGCACAAGCTCGATGAATACGTGATAGGGCAGGAACGCGCGAAGAAAATCCTCTCCGTTGCCGTGTACAACCATTACAAGCGTATCCAGAGCCTGGATTCCCCCGACTTGGACGAGGTAGAACTGGAGAAAAGCAACATCGTGCTCATCGGCCCCACCGGTACGGGCAAGACCTTATTAGCTCAGACCCTGGCCCACGTTCTCGATGTGCCCTTCGCCATTGCCGACGCCACGACCTTGACCGAGGCGGGTTACGTGGGCGACGACGTAGAAACCATCCTCGTCAATCTCCTCCAGAATGCCGAGTACAACGTGCAG
>JAJRXL010000436.1 GCA_024276335.1 Bacteroidota bacterium | reverse complement strand
TCACCACGCTGGGCGGCGAAGCCTTGCTGAAACACCGTATGGAAAAAGGCGACCTGTTCGCGCGGGGCAACGTCGAAGACGCGAACGGATTTCGCAACAACGCCGATTACACGGTCGCATCCTTCGGCGTGGGCGCCGGTTACTGGTTCCCCTCGCGGCGAGGCAATCTCCTTTCCCGCTCGCGCATCCAGGGATCGGTCGATTTCAACGCGCGCCGGTACTACCTGTTCGCCAACGACCTCCGCGCGGATACACTGACCAGGCGTTCCACGAACTTGTTCGCCTACCAGGTTGCTTTATTGTCGCGACAAAACCCATTACTTAATTACACCGTGACCCTCGGGGGACGGCACTTGTTCATGACGGACAGGACCCGCGCCGCCGCAATGACCGCGACGGAAGAATCATCACCTTCCGAGAGTGGGTTTTTCCTGGACATGAACATGGACCGGCGGTACGGTCAATTGCATCCATCCGCCCGGCTCGCCGTGGAAGTAACCCCGTACGCTCCCGGTTACGGCCCTTCCTCCACGCCGGTGTTCTTTCGTTTTGGCGCGGGGACGAGCTGGAGTATTACGCGGAAACTGATCGTAACCGGCGGCGCGACCGTGTACGTCTTTAACGGCACCATCCTCCCCACCTCGGTGCGGATTTATCCCGAGGCATCCATCCGGTACGCGCTCGGGAGCGAATGGAACAGCTACCTGACCTTCGCGCCACGCGTTTCCAGCAATACGTACACCGGCCTGTTGCGAGAAAATCCCTTCCTTGCAGGCGACGTGGAACTCCGCCCCGACGAGATACCCATCAGCGCGACACTCGGCCTGGAATTCGACCGCCGCGTCGTGGGCAGCATACGCATGGAGGTTTCCTATGAATCCACTGCGCGCTTGCACTACTTCGATACGACTGCCGTGGCCGATCGCTGGGACGTCGCTTACAACGGCTCCACGAGGATCCTTCGTTTTCGCCTTGAAGGATTCCGCCGCGTGCTTCGCAACGGCTGGATTCGCGGCAGCATCCTCGTGCAGGAATCGCGCAACGATTTTCTCGAGGCCCGCCTCCCCTATCTCCCGTTATACAGCGGCTCGCTTTCGTACGAGTACCGGTTCCCCTTCGGTCTTTCCGCCACGGCGACCATTTCTCTGGTCGGACAGCGGAACGCCGGAACGACGGAACTCGATCCCTACGTCGTGGCCGATCTCGACCTGGTGTACGACATCACGTCCCACTGGTCGGTGTACGTCAGCGCCAGGAACATTACCGATTCTCGCTACGTGGTCTGGAACAATTACCAGGCACGGCCGTTGTTTGCAGGCGGCGGGATCTCGTGGAGACTGTGACCATGGCTGACGAATTTATCATTCTCGCATTGAGCCGAAGCCTGGGCGTCCCGCCCCGGCAGGTGAAGTCCATGCTCCGGGAAGTCCGCCGAGCTCTCGCCGATCGGCTGGCAAAGGAGCATAAAGTGAAAATCGACAACTTCGGGACCTTTTTCCTGGACCGAAGAAAGAAGGGAAAGAACGGCGGTGAAATCAGGTTTGTCCCGGCACGGGGTTTACTCCAACGCCTGGAAGAGAAACAGCGGTGCAAC
>JAJRXL010000435.1 GCA_024276335.1 Bacteroidota bacterium | reverse complement strand
GTTGTCACCGCGCCGGGTCGAGTCGCGTTGCTCGGCGGCTATCCCAATCCCGTGGGCAGAGAACGAGAAAAGCTGACCGTAGCTTTTTCAGTGGGAACGGAAGACGCATCGCCCGTCAACCTTCGCGTGGTCGATGTGCGGGGAAAAACAGTGGCCCTCCTGGCCGACGGCGTTTTCACGCACGGCGAACACTCCGTCACGTGGAAGGCGCGATCAATACAGCCGGGCGTGTATTTCATCTACTTGCGGTCGCCGTCAGGATCCGCGGTGAGAAAGCTTTTCGTGCGACCATGACATCGATTTGTCCAAAGTTCTTTAGCTAAACAGGAAGGTAAAAAACAGCGCAAACACCCGCCGTGCTCAGCGGGTGTTTCGTGTTACGTCGTCCAGGAGCGTGGACAGGCGTCTCGTGATTTCCCGCCGTTCGTACTGTTTTATGGCGTCTTCATCAGGTTCGATGAGCCGCTCTCCGCGTTTCCAGCGTTCAAACAAGGTCGAAAACGCCGAAGCTATGCAAGCCCGGTCGTGGGATGAACAGACGATACCGGAACGCGTTTCTCTGATAAGACTGCTCACGGCTCCTTCCGGCGCGAGGGCGAGGATCGGTCTCCGTGCGCCGATGTATTCGAAGACCTTGCCCGGAACGATCTCTTCGTTTCCCGGATAATCGTCCACGACCATGAGCAGCGCATCGGATGTCAGCAACCGCCGGATGCTCTCCGAGTGGGGCAGGTAGCCGAGAACGGAAATGGCAGGCGCCAGAAACGGGTCGCGCAGCATTTGCAGGACTTCATCGCCGAATCTTCCCACGAATTGAAGCCGGAGCTCTTCTACGTTGATCCGACCGGATTCGACTGCTTCCCGCACGCCTTCCAGGAACGCTTTCGGATTGCGCTTGCCGTACATCGACCCCGTGTAGGTGACCGTAAACCGCTCGTTTCGGACGGGCGGGATATTCGGGTAGTCGTCGCTGTCGAATCCGTTCGGAAGGTGAATAACTTTCCCCACGGGAATGTCGGGGTACTTGCCGGCGAAGTCCTTGCGGATTCCTGTCCACGCAACTTCCATGCGGTCGCATTCCAGGTACGTGTGTCGTTCGAAGTACCGATCCACCAGGTCGGGGATGAGCCAGCGCTTCGGCGCGGAGAGAAACCCGCGCCACGGGTCGCGGAAGCCCGCGATCCACGGCAACCCGGTCAGGCGCTTGAGCCGCCGCGCGATGACGGCGCTGGTATACGGGGGAGACGAGGAGTACAGCGCGGAGATGTCGTGTTGCTGAACAACGCGCAATCCCTCTTTCACCGCGTGCCTGAACCACCCAATGCGGGCGTCGGGAATGAAGAACGTGGCGCGTATGAACTCGGCCAATTGCTCCGTAGCGCTCCGTCGCGTGCCGGACGAAGGAATGGTGTTGACGTCCACCGGGGTCCCGGCTTTCTTCCCGGTGAGCTTCCTGTACCAGTCATACGGCTCGAATATCTTGGTTCGATATACCGGCACGTCGTCGGGTATTTCCCGCAGAAGCGATTCGTCCCGGGCGGGAAAGTCGGCGCTGTCAACCGTGAGCACGACGGGTCGCCAGTCGAATTCCCGGAGGTACTTGACGAATTTCAACACGCGCTGCACGCCGGGTCCTCCCGACGGGGGAAAGTAATAGGCGATGACAAGGACGGATTTCATTCGGTGCTCGCGGACCGTGAGGGCGCGTATGGGATAGGGTCGCGGAATCCCGCTTCTTCAAATCCCCGGAGGCGCAGGCGGCAGGATTCGCACACGCCGCAGGCGACGTCTTCCCGCTGGTAGCACGACCACGTCAAGTGCAACGGGGCCCCAAGAGACATTCCTTTCTCCACGATGTCTTTCTTGCGCATGTGCAGGAGCGGCGTGTAAATCCGCAATGGACGCTCGTACCGTGTGCCGGTTTCAATCACTTTCTGGAACGCTTCGAAGAACGGCTGCCGGCAATCCGGGTATCCGCTGGAATCTTCTTCCACCGCTCCCACGAAAACAGCTTCCGCTTCCAGGACTTCCGCCCAGCTCACGGCGATGCTGAGCAGGTTCGCGTTGCGAAACGGCACGTAGGTGCTGGGAATCCGCGTCGGATCGGGCGTCCCTTCCTCGATCTTCATCGACGCGTCCGTGAGACTGGAGCCGCCGATGTGCTTGAGGTGGCTGATGTCGACCACGAGGCGACGCCGGGCGTGGTAATGGTCGGCGAGATCGTGGAATGCGTGCAGTTCCCGTTTTTCCGTGCGCTGGCCGTAATTGACATGGAGCAGGGACAGGCGGAACGACTGCGCGGCGATGGCGACAGTCACGCAGGAATCCATCCCTCCGCTGGCAAGAACGACGGCGCCCGGTTTATTCGGCATGGCGAGTCATCCTTCGTCGGCGTCGTATTCCGCTTCCACGATGGAATGAATCCCGCCACGCGTGTTGAACTCGCCGCTCACGATCATCCACCGGGGACGGCAGGCAGCGACCAGGTCGTCCAGGATTTGATTGACCAGGGTCTCGAAAAAGGCGCCCTTGTTCCGGTAGTCCAGGTAGTAGTACTTCAAGGATTTCAATTCGACGCAAAGTTTGTCCGGAATGTACCGTACGGTGATCGTGCCGAAATCCGGCAGGCCGGTCTTCGGGCACACCGACGTGAATTCGGGGTTTACGTGCGTGATCTCGTAATCGCGTTCGGGAAACGGGTTGTCAAAGGTCTCTATCTCGGCCACATGGAAATCTCCTCTGGTATTGATCAATTTTTCGTTTTTCTATCGAAAAAAACTATACGCCCCTTCGATCCGGTGTCCAAATGAACTTGTGCAACTGGACGTGAAGTCGCGCGCGGAGCCCGTCTTCGAGCATCCACCCGGCGAGAGTTTCCAAGTTCAAAGCGCCATGCACGGGTGAAATGAAAATGGAAGAGACCCTGTGCGGCAGATCGTGCTGCCGGATGGTGTCGGCCGCGTAACGGTAGTCGGTTTCATCCAAGACGACGAACTTCACCTCGTCGTGCGGATGGAGACACACGAGATTGCTCCAGCGCATGCGTTCCGCCATCTCCGATCCGGGGCACTTGATGTCCAGGATCTTGATAACGCGGGGATCGACCTTTGCGACATCGACGTGGCCCCCGGTTTCCAGGGCGACCGTGTAGCCCTCGTCGCACAGCTGTTTCATGAGCGGGAAGGAAGCCTCCTGCTCGAGGGGCTCACCGCCGGTGATTTCCACGAACCGGGCGGGAAAGCCCGCGATTCGCTC
>JAJRXL010000434.1 GCA_024276335.1 Bacteroidota bacterium | reverse complement strand
AGCTCTCCGGTTGCTTCACAACCGTGTTGACCAAGCACCGCCTTCCGCTGTCCATCCCATCATGCATATCTTACTGGCCCTGTGTTATGCCATGATGGGCGAAGAGGACAAGGCGCGCGCTGCCTACCGGCAAGTCAGTACTGCTGGCCTCCATGGTACGTACAACGCGCTCGCGTACTTCGGCTCCGCTCTCCTCGACACGAAACGGAGCACCGCGGAAATGATCGCCAACCTTCGGAAGGTTATCAAGGTGAACAGCGAGTACGGGCGCTTGTTCAAGTCGGTCACTGCCGCGGTCCTGAAGCAAAGGATGAAAGAGTTCCCCGAGCTCCGGACGGAAGCGAAGCGGTTTCCTGAATTCATGGAAATGTCGAACCGGAGCGATCCCTGGCTGGAACGTTTCTTCCCGCGAACGAGCAACACGCTTGAGCGCCAGGCCTCCGATCATTGAGCAACGGCTGCTCGTCGAACAAACGATACCCCTCCTTTCCCATTCCTGATCTCGAAAAAAGCGATTATCTTGCAGGCGCCGATGAATACAAACACCGCGCATAATCGTTCCTTGTTGCGACAGATGGTTCCTGCGCTCCTGCCGCTGGCAGCCCTGTTCCTCGTCGCCGCCAGCCTGGATATCGATCCGGCGGAAGACGCCCACATCATGTTCCGGTACGCGCACAACCTTGCACAGAGACACGGCTTGGCGTGGAATGCCGGCGACGCGCCTGTGGAAGGAGCCACGGAATTCCTCTGGACACTCTTGCTCACGGGAGGCATTATCATGGGCCTTAACGTCGGCGCGTTCGCGCAAGGAGCTGCGCTGTTGTTTGCCGGGCTCACGGTGCTCTCTATGTATCTCGCCCTGCGACGCCTGCTCGGCGTGCGGCCCCTGTTCGCGGTTGGAGCCGCGACTGTTTTCGCGGTGGGTCCCGTGAGCGTGCAGGCCCTGTCTGGGTTCGGTACCCCGCTGTTTACCTTTCTCATGGTCGGCTCGTGGATATGCCTGGCATTGCTGACCCACCGCGACCACGGCATCCAGGATCGCGCCGCGCGCGCGCTTCCCGTCCTGTGGCTCCTGCTGGGGCTTTCCCGTCCCGAGGGCGTTTTCTTCAGCGGACTGGAATTCGTTTCCGCCCTCATCCTGCTTCGCTACACAAGAACCAGGGAAACCGAAGAATCGCTCGGGGCGAATCCGCGCATGTCCACGGTTCGCGTCTTTCTCAGGTACTGCCTGCTGTTTTTCGCCTTGCCGGGTCTGCTGTATTTCCTGTGGCGGTGGCAGTACTTCGGATGGCCGCTGCCGAATACCTTTTACGCCAAGCACGGGGATGAGCTTCTCCACTGGTCCGGCTATCCCGTGATCCGGGATTTTTTCTGGCAGTGGACAGCGATGTTCGTGCTGTTTTTTCTCGTGCTTCTCCGCTCGGCGAAATGGGAGAGACTGCAAGTCGGCGCACTTCTCATGCCCGCGGTCGTGTTCCCCTGGTTGTACCTGTTCATAGAGCAGATGCAGAACATCGGGCTGCGGTTCCAGTACCCGGTGCTTCCGCTCTACCTTCTCCTGTTCGCCATTCTTTCCGAGCGCCTCGTCTCCCGGCCGGTCGCCGTATCGAAGAAATCGTTCCTGGTATTGCTCGGCGTAAGCTACGTCATTTTCCTGGTGGCCTGGACGGCGCCATTGTTTGAAGCGAACAGAATCAAGATCGACACGTCCCGCGCCATCGCCGTGTCCGCCGTTCTCGCGTTTTTCCTCATCGGTTCCACGGATCGCATCCGGCGTTTCCGACGACCGGCGCAGTCGTTCCTGTACATGATCGCCATTCTCGTGCTCGCGTTCGACGCACATTCCGTCATCGGGAGAATGGATCACGCCGTGTACGACAGCCGGGTACAGATCGGGAAGGCCCTGCGTCCCTTTGCGGATCGTGGCTACACCATGCTGACCACCGAAACAGGCTGGCTGCCATACTTCTCCGGGTGGAGATCGGTGGATGCCTTCGGCCTTTACGACGTCCACGTCGCCCATCACGGGTTGGACGAGGGCTACATGCGGGAGATCGACCCGGAGCTTATCATCTTCCACGTGTACAGCGACCGCTACAGTCCCGACTGGGTGAGCAACGATCCGCGCTGGAACGAGATGACGCAGAAGCTCTTCTTCTTCGCCGATACAAGCAACTACACGCTGGCGGCCAGGGTCGGTTGGCCGCACGACTGCTATTGGTACTACGTGAAGGACTCCTGCCCGGAGGCGCATCGCATCATTTCCGTAATCGCAAACCAGGAAGGCATTCACTACACCGCCCCGGAAGAGTAAGGACGTTTCACGAGCATTTCCCGGGCGAACGTTCCTTTACTCTTGACAAAAATCACCGGGTCGGTGTAAATTTCCATTCGTTGTTTCATTCATCAGGATCATCAAGGGGGAAACTCATGAGCCAGGATACAAAAACCGAAGTACAGGAATTCGAATACAAAGCGGAGATGAAGCAGCTTCTTCATCTCATCATTCACTCGCTCTATACACACCCGGAAATCTTTCTGCGCGAGCTGATCTCCAACGCTTCCGACGCCCTCAACAAACTCAGGCTGTTGAAGCTGACCAACCACGAGATCCTCGATCCCGATCTCCCGCTGAAGATCACCATCGAGGTGGACGAGAAAAACCGCACCTTCTCCATCGAAGACACCGGCGTGGGAATGAGCCGCGTAGACCTGATCGAGCGCATCGGCACCGTGGCGAGCTCCGGGACGATGGAATTCCTTGAAACCCTGAAAAAAGAGGGTGCCTCGTTTGACGGAGATCTTATCGGGCAGTTCGGCGTCGGGTTCTACTCCGTGTTCATGGTGACGGACGAGGTCACTATCGAGACGCGCCACTACGCTCCCGGCTCACAGGGATACCGGTGGAAATCGGTGGGCGAAGGCAAGTTCATCGTCGAGGAAATCGACCGGCAGCAGCGCGGAACGAAAATATCCTTCACGTTGAAGAAAGACGCCGAGGAGTTTTGCGAGGTCCACCGTATCAAGTCCATCATCCAGCGATATTCCAATTTCGTCAACTTCCCCATCTACGTAGGCACGGAACAAGTCAATACCATCGGGGCGCTGTGGCACCGCAAGAAGGACGAGATCAAGGAGGAGGAGCTGAACGAATTCTATAAATTCGTCTCCAACGATTTCCATCCTCCCCTCGGCCACCTGCACCTGAACATCGAAGGCCGGGTCAATTTCAAAGCCCTCATCTTCATTCCCCAATCACCTCCTCTCCGCCTGTTCGACCCGGAGCACGAGAAATCCCTGCACCTCTACTCGAACCGGGTCTTCATCCAGGACGACTGCAAGGAGCTGGTCCCGGAATATCTCATATTCCTCAAGGGCGTGGTGGACACGGAAGACCTGCCGCTGAACGTCTCCCGCGAAGTGACGCAGTCCAGCCCGGTCACGGCCAAGATCCGCGAGATCATCACCGGCAGGGTGCTTTCATTTCTCGAGGATTGGGCGAAGAACGATCCGGAGAAATACGATACATTCTTCAAGAACTTCGGGCGGTATCTCAAGCTCGGCATCAACCTCGATCCGGCCAACCGGGATCGCCTCCTCGATCTGCTGCGGTTCGAATCAACCAAAACGGAACCAGGAAAACTGACATCGTTGCGCGAATACGTTGCGCGAATGAACGGCGAACAAAAGGAGATTTACTTCATCACGGGCGACAGCAGGGGATCCCTGGAGAAAAACCCGAACCTGGAATACTTCGCGAAGAATGACATCGAGGTGCTGCTGCTTACCGATCAGGTGGATGTGTTCACCATCGGTTCCATTCCCGAATACGACGGAAAGCCGCTCAAGAGCATCGAGAAAGCGGATATCGATATCAAGGACCGCGACGAGGACGACGCGGACTCCCTGTCCGACGAGGAGGTAAAAGAGGTGTTCCGCGTGTTCCGGGAGACGCTGGGAGGCAAGGTGGAAGACGTCATCGGGTCGAAGCGCCTGGTGGACTCCGCCGCCACGCTGGTCTTCGGCAAACACGGCCTGGACCCGCACACGGAGCGCATGATGAAGCTCATCGACAAGGATTTCAGTTCTTCCAAGAAAATCCTGGAAATCAATCTCCGGCATCCCCTCATCAGGAACCTGGCACGGTTGAGCCTCGCCCGCAAGGACGAGGAGTTCGTGAAGAACAGTGTTCTGCACATCTACGAAGGCGCCTTGTTGATCGAGGACAATCTCACATCTCCCGAGGAATTCGTCCGCCGCATGACGGACATCATGGTGCGGGCGAGCAAGATAGAGTACTGAGCGCGGTCTCCCGGTTGCGTAATTCCACCGTTCTCCCTAACCTGCAAGCACGGTTTTCGCACGTCCTGGAGAAATGAAATATGTGGTGGTTTCTTGCTCTAATCTTGGGGGTACTTCTTCCCTTTCATGCATTCTCTCAGCCGTCCGCGTATCAGGCCCGCGGCGTCAAGTCCTACCTTGTCAACTACGGCGCCATCCGCGGCGACAGGTACCTGGCCACGTTCGCCGCGCGCCGATTCGTTCTTCTCGACGAAGCATCGTCGCGCGACATCGACCTGGTACGCCGGGTCAACCCCGCGATGCCCATCCTGCGCTATAAGGACATCGTCGCGCTCCATAAGAAACATCCTGAATTCGAGAAGGTCAACCGGGACGAAACGGCATTCCTGCATTCTTCCGAACCGTCGTCCATGACCGTCGTCATGCAAAGGGACTCGGTGCGCATGTACTGGCTGCCCGACCGCCGTCGTCTCGATATCGCCGGGTATCGGCTGTACTGGTCTTTCGACTCCGCCGGATCCGGGCAGCCGATTACCGACTCAATTATTGTCGGCACATCTTTTTCCGCGCGGCTTCCCAAGCACGCCTCCTGGATCCGCGTCACCAGCGTCCTTGATGACGGTTCCGAGCTTCAATACGGGTACCCGGCCCGTCGTACCGGGACCGTAGCATCAGGAGCGGCGCTCGCCCTCACGGCGCTCAATGCGCAACGTAACGAAACAGAGGTCCGTATCACCATCGCTGCGGAACTCGTCAACGACATCGAGCCCGATTCGGTCGTGCTGGTCTGCGACGTAAACCGGAATAACAAGCTGGACACGCTGGGTGAGCGCTTCGCGATGCGAAAGAGGGGCGGGCGTTACAGCGCGGAACTCGTTGCACCTGTTGCGGGTCGGACGCTGGGAGGATACGAATTCATCCTGCTCGCTTACTCCAAAGGAGCGCGTACCATCCTTCCCGCAAGCGGCTCGTATTCCACTAACGTCAACAACCGGCTCATGCATGATTACTACGGTTTCTACGTCATGAAGGTGGGAAGCAGCACCTGGAGGCAGTCGTATATCGAACAGGTATTGAAGAGTTTTTCCAAACGCGGTTACAGCGGGCTGTTCGAAGACGACTGCTGGTTCCGGGTACGGCCGTGGGGCGTGGACGCCTTTCCTCCCTGGGACTACAGCGACAAGAGCTGGGAAAACGCGCTCTACGTCTTCATGGATTCCATCAAGCTGAGCATAGCGCCACGCCCGGCGGTATTCAACGGCCTGTCCTCGTACTCCCTGGAACTGCTGTTGCATGCCGACGGGGGCATGACGGAAGGGTTCGGATACACCCACTGGTCCGGCTACGTCACAGGCAGTTCGTGGAAACGCCAGTGCGACGCAGGCCTGGCAACGCAACACCAGTACCGCAAACTCTGGCTTCCGCTGGGGGGCGCCCCTTTTGACGATCCCGCTGCCCGCATGTACGTACTCGGCAGTTACCTGCTCGTCGCCGACAGCCTGAGCATGTTCGCCAACGCCACCAATTACCAGGAGTTCTCCCATTTCCCCGAGTTCGACATTCCCCTGGGTCGTCCCCTTGCCTCGGCGGAGAAAAGCGTGAGGGAACTGGAACGCCTTTCCCAACCGGGCGACGTCGCGTACTACGTGCGGGAATTCGAGAACGGCACCGTGGTGGTGAATCCACATCCCTCCGCGTCCGTCGTATTCCCGGCAGCGAACGGCAGGCGTTTCATCGTTCCCGTCGGCGGCACGACCGTGGACGGTGGATCCCTGCGCGCTCAATCTTCCGGCGATACCCTCGGTCCCCGCACGGCGCGTATCTACGTGGGAAAAAACGTGGCCGCGACGTTGGCTTCACCCGTTCTTGATTCGATCATCGTTTCGCCCCTGCCCGCGCCGGCGGACGGCAGAACAAGCATTACCATCCGGGCGCTCGCACGCGACGCGAGCAGTCCCGCATTTCATTCCGACACCGGCAGGGCCATGTGGATCACGGCGGACCTCGGCAAGCTCGGCGGACCGAAGGAGCTCCAACTCGACATCGAAGGACCGTGGCGCTTCGGTGAACCGCACTGGTACTCGGCGTCGTTCATCGTCCCGGTAGGAGCTCCTCCTTCCGGAGCGGACGTCCCCGTAACCGCCTTCTCAACAACCGGTCTCCTGTCCGTCCGCCGCACACGCATTGAAACTGTTTCCTCGGACTCGTCGAACCTCGTGCTCAACTTCAGCTTCGAAATCGACAACGACGAGGACGGCATACCGGATTTCTGGCACCCATATTCAAAAGGCTTCGACTACGACACCTCGGGGCTGCACGCACGAACGGGACGCCGCTCCGTACACGTCACCAATGACAGCATCGGTGATTCCCGCGGCGTGTACATCAGGATCGACCTGAACCAATCAACACCCCGGGACTTAAAGCTCTCCGGATGGTCCCGCGCGAAGGACGTGTCGGGCGACAAGAACAACAATTACGCCCTGTACGCCGACCTGTACTACAACGACGGTACCGCTCTCTACGGACAGACGGCGCGCTTTTCGACTGGCACGCACGACTGGGAATACGCCGAGAAGATCATCCGTCCCGTCAAACCGGTTAAACAGGTAAACCTCTACGCGCTTTTCCGGCGTCATACGGGGGAAGCATGGTTCGACCAGATCGCCTTGCGGGAATACACGCCGCCCACGCATGTCACGCCCCCCGCGTTCCCTTCAACGGTGATCCTTCACCCGAACTTTCCCAACCCGTTCGTCAATGGCACCGAGATTTCCTACACCTTGAAACAACCGGGAACGGCGAGCCTCGATATTCTCAACATCCTGGGCGAAGTGGTTTATTCCCGGAATTTCTTCCACCACCTTCCCGGAACGTATTCTCTTCGCCTCGCGGGAAACGACCTGTCGCCGGGTACTTACTTCTGCCGCCTGAAATCACGGGGCGAGATGAAGATGATCAAACTCGTGAGAGGATTTTCCCGCGCGCCGATGCATCACCCCTGACAGCCGGCTGCGCATTTCCGGGGAACGAGCGCTCCCACGTGTTGTAGCATTGACGGGCCGTGCCTAACTTGCAACCTGTATGGCCCTGTATCCACAAGACCGCGTATCGGTCTCTCCCGATAATCCCCTCCTTCTCGATGGAGCCATGGGCACGGAACTCCATCGGCGCGGCGCGGATATTGGTCTCCCCCTCTGGTCGGCCAACGCCCTGATCCATGCTCCCGGCCTGGTACGAGAAATCCACGAGGACTATCTCGCCGCCGGCGCCGATATCATCACCACGAATACTTTCCGCACCAATCCCCGCGCGGTCGAGAAATCAGGCACGGGCGCCGATTGGCGGAAACTGACCGCGGTTGCCGTACGCCTGGCACGAGAGGCAAGGAACTCCTCGGCTCATGATAAAGCGCTCATCGCAGGATCTGTTGCCCCCGTGGAGGATTGCTATTCGCCGGAACACGTTCCACCCGATTCCTCCCTGGCGCACGAGCACGGTCTTCTCGTCCGGGCGCTTCGCGACGAAGGCGTGGACTTCATACTGGTCGAGACCATGAACACGATCCGGGAAGCGCGTGCCGCCGTCGGTGCCGCCCGCGAGGCGGACATGCCCTTCGCCGTGAGTTTCATCACCACCGGCAAGGGTTCCCTGCTTTCCGGTGAACCCCTTGCGGACGCGGTAAAGACGCTGGAGCCACTTCGCCCCTCGCTCGTTATGGTGAACTGTGTTTCCGTGCTCGACATCGAAAACGAATTTCGCATTCTCCGCGCGAACACCGATCTTCCATGTGGCCTGTACGCCAACGTCGGATCCCCGCTGCGGGATTTCGATCACGGTCTGCAACGCGACGCGGACGACAGCGTCTTCGCGGATAAGGTCCGCACCTGGCTTGAACTCGGCGCCGCCGTCATCGGCGGATGCTGTGGCACCACCCCGGAAACCATCGCCGTGATGAAACGAGCGATGAATGCGCTCAAAGCCGGATAATTTTCGTCTCACTCTTGATGACAACTACCGATACCGTATGAATAGCGTTTCAAGAAACACGCTCCTTCTCGTGGGACTCTCCTGTTCCATTACCTTCCTCCTGGCGTTCCAGGCAGCAGTCTTCGCCCAGATGCCTCCCCGCTCCTGGATCATCGGCCTCAATACCGACGCCACGAAGTACTACGGGGACTTTTTAGACAACCGTTTTTCCGCAGGCGGAAGCATCGACGTGCGGAGGAATCTCTACGACCTCACCGGCCTGCCCTTCCTGTACGGCGGCGTCACACTCGGCGCTTACGACTTGCAATACAAAACCACCCCCGGAATGATGCGGCTTTTTCAGAACGATTCCACCGCCCTGGAAGTAGGCGCTTCCAACCGCATTTTCATTGCCCCGCTGACGTTTCAAATGTACTGGCAGGACAACATCGGTCCGGGTGCGGAGATATTCCTGGGCACGGGATTGGAATTCGCGTATTTCCAGCCGCAGAACCACAACGGTTACCCGCTTCCGAAACCGCGCTCCCGCTACGGGAAATTCCTGGTTGCCCTGCCTCTCACCGGACAATTCGACTACCAGCTCAATGACCAGCTGGCGCTGAACTTCCACACGACGTTTCACCTTTCATTCAACGACTACCTCGACGGATGGAAAGGCGGTGATGCGGACGCGTACTGGACTTTCGGCATCGGCATTGCCTACAGCTTCCCGGCCCCTGCCACCGACCCGGACTACGACGGCTTGCTTACGCAATACGAACAGGAAGTTTCCAAGACCAATCCCTACGATCCCGACACGGATCACGACGGCCTCACGGACAAGGAGGAAATGGAACTCGGCACTGACCCGCTCAACCAGGACACGGATCATGACGGCCTCACGGACGGCCGTGAACTACATCGCTGGAAGTCCGATCCCTTGAGCCAGGACACGGACGGCGACGGCCTCGACGATCTCGCGGAATCCACGCTGGGCACGCGCCCCTGGCAATCGGATTCGGACGGCGACGGTTTATCCGACCAGGCCGAGGTTGCGAGGGGTACCAATCCTCTCCTTGCCGATACGGACGGCGACGGCATTCCCGACGGCTTGGAACAGAACTCGAGTCCTCTCATGCGCGACTCGGACAGCGACGGCATACCGGACGGCGAGGAAGCCGCGTACCAACTCCGCCCCTACGACGAAGACTTCGACAAGGACGGGCTGTTCGACCTCATGGAATTGAAGATCGGAACCGATCCCAGGAAGAGCGATACGGACAACGACGACGCCAGTGACTACGTGGAATATTTCGGCCTGATGACCGACCCCCGCAACCCCGACACCGACGGCGACGGCATACCGGACGGCCGCGATCCCGAGCCGCTGCCGAAGACCGGTTTCAATCCCGTGCGCGACGTCTTCTGGTCCATTACCAGCATCTTCAAGCACGAGTACGCCGTGGACGAGACGTCGAAGCATCTCCTGGTCATGCTGCACCTCATTCGCAGCGCGCCGCCGCGGTTGATTCGTGAAATCCAGATCGAGGTGCATGGCGTCAATCCCAGCGAAGCAAGAGCCCGAGCCGATAATCTTCGCGACTTCATCTCAAAAACGACCCGCGGTTGGGGCGCTCCCCGCATAGACATCTACAATGTGGTCGCACCACTGGGATCGCCGCACGCCCTGCTGAAGTACGTTTGGGATGGATCGAAGAAGACCAGGCGCAGGAGACGGTAACGCCGCTTTCCTTTCCAAATGACTTTTCTAAAACAACACGCTCGCCCGTTCAATAGCGAATCGTCAGCTCCGTGTAAAAGCGGTCGGAAGAAATCGTCGATTCCCAGTACCGTTCGTAGCTCAACGACGCGTAGAACACGCGGCTGATGCGATAGTAGATATCCGCGCTCAGCGTAGAGCGGTCGAGCGTCCGGCTCCCCCCCGAAAACGTATAACTGTATTGCCGGAAGCGCAGCGCCGTGTAGAGCGAACGGATGACATCGGTGTTGAGCTCGAAGCCGTAGCTGAGCGACGTGTTGTACACGTTGTCCGCCATACTTCCCGTGAGGTAGAGGTTTATCCTCGAGTGGAAAACGTTCGCCCACGTGTAGCGCCCCGCCAGTGAAGAGGCTGATTTGCTGTCACCTTCCCGCAAGCGCAGGGAGCCGGAGAGGGACAGGAACATGGCAGCGGGAAGATTTACACCGACGCTGAGCTGGGCATTTTGTTGAAGCGATTTATCGAACAGGCTGTCGGGGAAATCGCGAAAGCTTTGCAGGAAATACACGTTACGTCTGATCGCGTACGTGGCGCTGGTCGAAAGCCATCGCGTCGGACGATAGGTTGTTGACAAGAACATGTCCGTCAGGTGAAGGTGCCTCGCGCCGCCTTCGTGCGTGATGTCGTAAAGATCGAAGTTCGCGTTCTGGTAGAACGACAGGTCGTTTCCGAAGGAGACGGTGTTCTGTATGTAAATGAAACCGCGGTCCAGCGCCCGGTGCCTGTAGGTCTGCGCAAACGCAAGACTGCCCTGGTAGCGTGCACCCTGGTAATCGCCGGCGGAATAGGCCACGTAGGCGGCATACTTCGGATCGTTGAAATCCACTTCCGAATTGGTATAACCCGGTTGCGAACCACCAATGAGACCTGCTTCCCAGCGTCCCTTCCGCGTTACAAGCATTGCCCCGTCGAACGTGCCCACGCCGCCTATCACCGGCGCGATGAAACGTCCCACGGTCGCGCTGAAGGGCGCATGCGCATCGCCGTACCGAAACGACGCCTGGTAGAACCGATTGCGCAAGCGGTTTGACGCGACACCGACTCGGCGCTCCTGGGCGCGCGCGTCGTACCGGTGGTTGGAATACAGGTTGAAATCGAGTGGCAGGCCGAACAGCTTTTCCGCGGACAGGCTGAACACGACCGCGGGCTGGCTGAAATCAAAACCCGTGGTGGTGCTGCTGGTCAGGGCGTAATACTGGAGCGCCACCCGCCCGTGGACTTTCGTCCCCGTCGGTTCTTCCATCAGGGATGGAGCGTCTGACGGCACCGTGCCCGTTACCGGAGGGGGCTTAATTTGCGCGCTGTCGATCTTCACGGTCGGGGTTATCTTCTCCTGCTCGTGACGGACCACGCCCTTCACCACGTTCCCACGTACGATCTTCGCCGTCCTGGTTACGATCTTCGTCGCCATCGACTTCGAAGCGATACTTGTCACGACCAGTACTGCCACCGTTTTTCCCTTTTTCACGACCCGCAGTGAATCCCCGGCGCGAAAACCCTGGTTGGAACCGAGGTTGACGTATGCGGTCGTACTCGTGACGTACGTGATCTCGCCGGTCTCAACCTTCTGCGCAGAGACATTTTGAAACCAGCATCCCGACGCAAACAGGACAAGGATGATGAAACGCCGCGAGGGCAAACCGTAAATCCCGAGTCCCATTTCTATTTCCCTTGCGGATGACAACGGTAGCAATCCGCGCTGTTGTACCGGTAACCGGCCTCGTCGCGGTGCTCCTTGTCGGTATCCGTTTTGTTGTGCTCGTGGCAATCGATGCATGAGAACGACTTGTAGTCCGCAGGATTAGTATGACATTCGACGCACTGCGACCACTTGCCACGGTGCTCCCCCGAGTAAATGGGGAAATACCGCCCGTCGTGATCGAAGGTTGAAGGAGTCCACGAAGAAGTGCCGTGACAAACAGCACAATCAGCAGGGAAGTTTGCCGATCGGTGATCCGGGTTAACAGCCGCATCGTACTTGTCCCGGTGGCAATCGATACACGCGTAAGATAATCCCGACCACTGGTTGTTCACGTGGCAGCGCGTGCAAGCCGCGATGCGGTGGGCTCCCGTCAACGAAAACGCCGTTGCGTCGTGATCGAACGACGCCGGCGACCAGCCGTTGGCCGTATGGCAGGCGGCGCAGT
>JAJRXL010000046.1 GCA_024276335.1 Bacteroidota bacterium | reverse complement strand
CTCGAACAGAGCAATCGCATCAACTTTATTTACCGTGACGTAGGGACGGTGGAAGAGCTCCTGTTCTACATGAAAAAGTGGAGGCAGCGGGCGTACCGCTCCTACAACATCGGGTACTTCGCATTCCACGGCGAACCGGATACCATTATCATCGGAAGGAAACGGCTCAGCCTGGACCAGCTCGGGGAGTTCCTTGAAGGCGCATGCCGTGGGAAGATCGTGTACTTCGGGAGCTGTGCCACGCTGGACATCGGGCGCAGGAAAGTGCTGGAGTTTACCAGGAAGACAAAGGCCCGTTGCGTGTGTGGGTACACCAAGGACGTGGACTGGTTTTCCTCCTCCGCCTTCGAGCTGCTCCTGTTCTCCACCTTGACCCGGTTCTCGCGGATGGACGCCGTGGAGCGGCACCTGACCAGCTACAAGAGCCTTACGCGGGAGCTGGGTTTCAAGATGTACTGGTGAAAGCTCCGCGCCTTCTCCTTCCGGGGCCCTGCGCGCCGGTCGCCTTGATATATTGCCGCGGAGTTCGGACTTTTCGTTGAAGGGATTCACGACAATCGTCTCTGCACGCAGATCGACATTCCGGGAGCGCTCATGAAGGAACAGGAAGACGTCAAGAAAGCCATCATCGAAAAATACAACCGGGAAGCGCGGGAGAAGGATACCGAGCAATGGCTGGAGCAGGGACGCGATCCCCGGGTGCCGGAGGGAAAAGCCGCGCACTACTTCATAGACCGGAAGGTGCGCGAAGCATTGAATCTCTGCACAGCCGACCTGCCCTCGTGCCGTGAGGCCCTGGAGATCGGCTGCAGCTTCGGGCACATGACCTCCCTCTTGGCGGAACACTTCGAGCGCCTCACCGCCGTGGACATTTCCCCGGAGAGCGTGGCGATTGCGGAGAAGCGCATGCGGCGCTACGGCATTGCCAACGTGCGGTTCGTCGCCGACGATGCCGAGGTCCTCTCTTCCATTCCCGACGAGGCCTTCGACGCCGTCTTCTCGTTCTCGACCGTCCGCTTCTGTCCCGATCCCGCCGCCGCCCTCGCGTCCATGCGCGCGAAGCTGCGTCCCGGCGGCGTGGCCATCGTCGATTTTCCCAACCGGCATTCCCCGTGGCACCTGTTCGTCAAGAGCATCCTCGGAATCCGGAAGCATATCAACGATCGACTCTACACCGCGCGGGAAGCGGAACAGCTCTTCCGCGACGCGGGCTTCGAGGTGGAGCGCGTCAAGCTCTTTCTCTTTACCACTCGGCGGCTACCCGCATCGCTCCTGCCGTTCTTCAAGGTTGCGGATTTCATCCTGGAGCGCGTACCTCCCTTTCCCCGCCTGGCAGGAATCATCATGGTCAAAGGCCGGAAGGCGTGATCCGGGCCCGGCTCATCTGGCCCCCCCACCCGTTCCGGGCGGGGTTCTGCATCACAGACGATACGGACAACGCGGACCGCGCGCGCGTGAAAGCCGTGTACGATTTTCTGCTGGAGCGCGGCTTCGTTACTACCAAGACCGTCTGGCCTTTCAAGCCCATGGAACGGTGCGGCATTCCTCTCGTGCCGGACAGCGTCCTTCGCGGCGTGACGTGCGAGGATGGGGAATACCGCGACTACTGCCGGATGTTGTCCCGAAACGGCTTCGAAATATGCCTGCACGGGGCTTCCGCGGGAAACAACCTCCGCGAGGCCACGGAACTGGCGTTCCGGTTCCTCGACGAACACTTCGGCCCGTCCGATACCTACATTTGTCATTCCAAGAACGCCGAAAATATCTACTGGGAGCACAAGGTCACGGATCGCTTTCCTTTCAGCGCACTCCTGCGCCTGTACTCCCGCCATTCCTGCGAGGGCGAAATGGAATCGAGTCCTTTCTTCTGGGGCGATATCTGCGCGCGGCGGATCAACCAGGTGCGTCTGTTCCGGACGCGATGCACCAACACGCTGGCCCGCAATCCTTCCATGCCCTACTACGATCCCCGGAAGCCGTACGTGAACGGTTGGTTCAGCGCCACCAAGCGCAGCCTGGCGGACTGCGCGACGCCGGAAGCGCTGGAACGCCTGAAGAAAGAAAACGGCCTCACCGTTCTCTACCAGTACTTGGACCGCTACGCCGACAATACGACGATGACCCTTGACGAGCGATTCACGCGCGGCGTGGAAAATATCCTGGACGACGGCGGCGTTTTTGTCGATACCGTCTCCGGCATGATGAAGCGTCTTCGCGCTTGCCAGGGCTTGTTCGTGGTGTCCGGCGACGATGCCTTTTGGATTGTCAATACCGGCGACGAACCCGTGAAGGATATCCAGGTCGTCCTGGGCGCGGGCGTTTCCACGATGCCTCCCGTAACGACTCCTCCGGGCGGAGACGCGCGGCTGGCGGGAAATACGCTGGTCATCGACTCCGTCCCGGCCCAATCGGTGACGAGGTACGGCGTGGGAGCGGCACTGTCGTTCTCCGGGGAGCGGTGCAAGCGGCTGAACAAAAGCAGGCGCCTTGCCTGGAAACTGCCGCTGGGAGGGGTGTACGTGAATCTCTCGGGCGGCGCCTGGAATGCCGGGCCCGGCCTGCGCGTCGAACCGGGCTCGTTTCAAACCAACCTGCCGCGCTCGGGCACGGGCGCTCTTTTGCACACGACTCTTCCGGCCGCAGAGGAATGGAGATTGCTTTTGGGCCAAATGTCCATTATCCTGAGAGAGGTCGTGTTCAAGGGAAGAAGCCTG
>JAJRXL010000008.1 GCA_024276335.1 Bacteroidota bacterium | reverse complement strand
TGTTGTTTCTGCTGCTGATCCTTTTTTTGTTGCTGTTCCTGCTGCTTGTCCTGTTTTTGGTCCTGCTTCTTCTTTTTCTTCTGCTCCTTGTTCTTCTGCGATTTCGACTTCTTCTTGAAGTCTTCCAGCTTCTTTTTCGCATACATCAGGTTGTACCGCGCGTCCTCATCTTTCGGATCGAGCTTCAGAACTTCCTTGAACGCCCTGATGGCGTTCTGATATCCCTGCGTAATCATCTCTCCCGCCTGGGGATTGGCCTGTGCGGATTTTTCTGCTTTTTCCGCCATGTCGAGGAACGAATCCCCGATGTTGTACAAGGCGTCGGCTGCCTGCTTCTTTTTCACTACACGGGGAATGGCCTTCTGGAACGCTTCCACCGCTTCCTTGTGTCGGCTGCTCCGGTAGTACGCATTGCCCATGTTGAAGTAGCTTTCCCGTCGTTCCGGTTCCGCCTCGGCGCCTTTCTTGTACTTGACGATCGCGTCATCATAGCGCTTTTCCTCGTACAGGTCATTTCCATCGTTCACCAGCGACCGGTAGGATTGGGCAAAGACCGGTGTCGCAAGAACAAGCATCAAGGTTATGCTTCCAATTCCGCGCTTCATGACATTCCTCCATCCGTTTTGTCACCGCCGAACAAGGCGAACCGCGACAACCATTTGTTGCGTTTCTCCGAGGTCAGCAGTTCACCCACAAGCAGGATCAAGGCGAATGCCAGCGGGTACTGGAATCGGTCCTCGAAGTCGGTGAACTGCTTCGTACCGAATTCCTTTTTCTCCATCTTCTCGATCTCGTTGAAGATGATGCGCAGCTCGTTGCGCGAATTCGTCGCCCTCACGTACTTGCCGCCGGTGGCTGCGACGATATCGCGTAACGTTTTTTCATCGAGCCGGGTCAGGATGGTTTCTCCCTGCGCGTTCTTGCGATAGCCCACGACCCTGCCGTTACGCATGACTGGTATCGGCGTTCCTTCCTCGGTGCCCATCCCAATGGCATGAATGACGATGCCCTTCTTGGCCGCTTCCTCGGCCACAGGAACCGGATCCTCTTCGTGGTTCTCGCCGTCCGTGATGATGACGAGGGCCTTGTTATGCCCTTCGTCGGTTCCGAACGAATCGATGGCCTTCCTGATGGCGGAGGCAATCGCCGTCCCTTGCCGGGGAACCAGTTTCACGTTGATGATATCCGTAAGCATCAGGGCGGCGCTGTAATCCGTGGTCAATGGCAACTGCGTATAGGCGTCACCGGCAAAGACCACGATGCCGACCCGATCTCCTTTCAACTGGCGAATAAGGGAGATGACTTCCCGCTTGGCGCTCTCCAGCCGGTTCGGGTCCACGTCTTGAGCCAGCATACTGTTGGATACATCGAGAGCAATGATAAGGTCGATGCCTTTTCGCGTCACTTCCTCGTACTTGGTTCCCACCTGTGGATCTGCATACGCAACGACCAGGAACGAAAGTGCGAGCAGGAACAGCCCCGCCTTGTACCAGGGTTTCAGCCTGCTGTGCCCATCGACAAGACGAAGGAGAGTAGCGACATTGCCCATCCGTCGCATGTCGTTCCACCGCCGCGAAAAGGCGTACCATACCCCCGCGGCAAGAAGGGGTATGCCGAGAAGCAGGTACAGGTATTCCGGATGCGCGAATCGAATCATGGGTCAGGGAAGTTTTCTGAAAATAAAATACCGCGACAGGAACTCCAGCAGCAACGCCAGCATGGCCGCCAGCACGAAACCATAAAACAGTTCCGTGTAGCGTCGGAACACTGTCACTTCCAGCTTGGATTTTTCCAGCTTATCGATCGATGTATAGATTTCTTCCAGCTTCTTGTTGTTTGTTGCCCGGAAATAGCGGCCGCCCGTCAGTTCTGCGATTTGTTTCAACATGTCCTCGTCGATCTCCACGGGCATACTCTGGTACTGGATGCCAAACGGTGTCTGAACCGGATACGGCGCCATTCCCCGCGAACCCACGCCGATCGTGTACACACGGATGCCGAACGTCTGCGCGATCTGCGCTCCCGTCACCGGGTCGATGGAGCCGCGGTTATTGACGCCGTCGGTGAGGAGAATGATCACCTTGCTCTTGGCCTTGCTGTTTCGCATGCGATCCACGCCCGTAGCCAATCCTTCGCCGATGGCGGTACCGTCTTCCAGCATCCCCACCTTGATCTTGGAAAGAATATCCCGCAAGACGGAATAGTCCGTGGTCAGCGGGCACTGAGTAAAGCTCTCGCCCGCGAAGATCACCAGCCCGATCCGATCTGTTTTCCGTCCCGCGATAAAGTTATCCGCGACCTTCTTGGCCGCCTCCACGCGGTTGGGGCGGAAGTCCTCGGCCAACATGGAGCCGGACACGTCGAGCACCAGCGTAATATCGATGCCTTCCGTGTAAACATTCTCTCCCTGCGAAGAGGTTTGAGGACGCGCCAGGGCAAACACGATAAGTGCCAGAGCAATGCCTCGGAAAACGAGCGGACTGTGTCGAAAGCGCACGCGCCATCCCTTTGGCGTGTTCTTGAGCAACGCCAGCGACGGGAATCGCATGGAAGCAATACCCCGCTCGCCCCGGTAGAAATACCATGCCGCCAGCGCGGGCACCAGGAGCAAGAGCCAAAGTAATTCCGGGTTGGCAAAGGTGCCGGTAAAGTCAGGCATCCTTGTTCTCCTCCACGGTGTCTTTTTCTTCTTTCACCGGCTCGGCAATCTCGATCGTTTCTTCTTCAACCGCCGTTACGCGCGGCCGGGTTTCTTCCACGAAGTGCAGGCACACCGACATGCCTTTCCGGTTCTCGTCCGGTGCAGGCTTATATTTGGCAAACTTGGTCATGTCGGAAACGAACAACATCTGCCGTGCTTCATCCTGCAGGAAGCGCGCAATGCCGAGTTTCTGGAGATGTCCCAGTACCTCGCCCGTTGTCGATTCCAGCGCGGGTATATCGAAACGATTTTCGATATACTCGCGCAGTATTTCCGAGAGCGCGCTCTGGTATTCCTTCACCTTTCCATGCTCCCACAGGTGTTGTTCCTGGAGCTCGCGCAGCTTCTCCAGGGCAATCAAGTCCGGGGGGCGCGCCGGCACGGCGGTTTTTTCCGGCTCTCCGTGTTGCTTTCGTTTCCGGTACCACCGGTAGATCAGCCACGCCAGCAAGGCCAGCAACAACACGATCCCCGCGTAGAGCAGGTAATCCCACAACGTCAGCGGAACGTAGAGCACTTCCTTTATGTCGCGGAACGACTTTGTTGTATCGATCTCGACTCCCGACACCTGGATGGAAACCGGGTTGGAATAGGCCACGGCAACGCCGGTATCGCCAGGGACGCGGTATTGAACCGGGATGCCGCGTAGAAAAATTCTGCCGGTATCGAAGGCGGTAAGAACGTAGGTCTGCCTGAGGACGGTTCCTTCCTTTTTCCGCTCTCCCGACTCCACGACGTCGAACGGACCCAGTGTGTCGACAGGCGAAGGAAACGTAATCTCCGAAGCGCTTCCTTTCGCGGACAGTGTCAGCGTGAACCACTCCCCGATGCGGATATGCGAGGAATCCAGCTTCGCGGTAACATCGATGGACTGCGTAAGCGCCGGATGCGACAGCATCAAGAGTATAAGGACGAAAAGAAACCGCATCAGAATCTCCGCTCCCGCATCTTGAAAAATTCCACCAGGGGCTGGATGTAGGACTTATCCGTTCGAATCCTGACCAGGTCCACACCGGAGGTGAGGAACATCCTTGCGCGGCGCTTTTGTTCTTCAGCGATACCCGCGGCGTACCGCGCACGCAGTGACGATACGGAATAATCGACCCATTGCTCCCGCCCGGTTTCCGCGTCCTTGATCTTCGCGAGGCCGACAGCGGGGAGCCCTTCCTCGATCGGGTCAACCATGTGCACGGCGATGAGATCATGCTTCCGGGCGACGATGCGCAGGGGCTTCTCGTAGCCTCCGGCCAGAAAATCTGAAACCAGGAAGGCGATACTACGCTTCTTGATTACCTGGTGAAAATATTCGAGAGCGCTCTTGATATCCGTTGCCGAGCCCGCCGGCTCGAAGGCAAGGACCTCGCGGATGATGCGCAGGACGTGTTGCCGTCCCTTCTTGGGAGGAATGAACTTTTCGATGCGGTCGGTAAAGAGAATGACCCCCACCTTGTCGTTGTTCTTCATCGCGCTGAAGGCCAGGACCGCACACAACTCCGCCGCGACTTCCTTCTTGAACTGCCCCGTGGTCCCGAATGACTGGGATCGGCTGAGGTCCACGAGAAACATAACGACCAGTTCCCGTTCTTCCTCGAAGACCTTTACATACGGATGATTGAAACGCGCGGAGACATTCCAGTCGATGGTCCGGATATCGTCGCCGAACTGGTATTCCCGCACCTCGGTAAACTCCATGCCCCGGCCCTTGAAAACGCTGTGGTACTCGCCGGAGAATACCTGGTTTACAAGGCCGCGTGTATGAAGCTCGATGCGGCGAACCTTGCGAAGAATCTCCTTGGTATCTATCTGCTGTGCCGACATTGCCTATACGATGAAAATGTGAACAGGAGTAATGCGCTGGTTATCAAGGCACTTCGACGTGATTCAGGATGTCCTCGATGATGATTTCGGGTGTGATTTCCTCGGCTTCCGCCTCGTAGGTCACGACCACGCGGTGACGCAAGACGTCGAAACAAATAGCCCGGACGTCTTCCGGTATGACGAAACCACGACGCTTGATAAAGGCGTAGGCCTTGCTTGCCAGGGCCAGGTAGATAGAGGCGCGGGGCGATCCTCCGTAATTGATGAGGGACGAGAGCTTATCCAGGCCGACCGACTTGGGATTTCGCGTCGCTTCCACGATGTCCAGGATATAGGATTCGATCTTCTCGTCCATGTACACTTCCCGGAACAACTTTCGGGCTTTCAGGATCTCCTCGGAGCTGACCACACCACTGGCCTGCGGTTGTTCGAACGAGATGTTCTGGCGCATGATTTTCCGCTCTTCCTCGCGCTCGGGGTACCCGATGACAACTTTCAGCATGAACCGATCCACCTGGGCCTCGGGCAGGGGGTACGTTCCCTCCTGCTCGATAGGATTCTGTGTCGCCATGACCAGGAACGGGTCGGGTAGCGGGTAGGTATGTTCGCCG
>JAJRXL010000045.1 GCA_024276335.1 Bacteroidota bacterium | reverse complement strand
TTTGCTGGAACGGGTGGCGGAGCACCGGTGCGGGAAGAGTTGGGCGCGGATCGAGCACGCCCTTTCGGCGCTCACGGCCGGGGAGTTCGAGGCGAAAGATCATCGATTCTTCCAGCGCTCGGAGATCACCTCCGAGCAGCAAGAGATCTTCAAAAGCCTAGAGATTACAGAGCCTAAGAGGGTTTTCGGCATCCGGAGACATCCTCGATAACCCCGGCAAACGATAGATACACGCCGTCACAAGGGCACAAGTCGAACATCCCGAAGATACGAGGGAATTCCCCTAGTGTCGTTCTAGAGTTCCGAAACCCGGGTTTCCTTCTTCGCAGACTTATCGGTTTTCCGCATCAGTTCACCAGCTCACACTTTCGCTCAAAAGCATCTTTTGGACACGAGTGGTTAAGCGGTTAAGCGGTTAAGCACCCTATCATACAGACCCAGCAACTTGTCGACATGCTTTTCCATCACGAAGTTTTCCCGTTTGAACGAAAACCGCCCGCGCAACTCCTTCGCCTTTGTAACCAACTCAACAGGATCTCTAAACACGAAGCCTGCGTTATGTCGCTCCAAAAAACGCCTTGGTGCATCCAAATCGGTACAAGCGACCGGAAGACCGCAAGCTACATACTCCAGCAACTTGTTGGAAATCGTTAATTTCCTGTTTAATTGACAGTTTTCCGGAGAATAAAACACCAAACCAAAATCATATCTCGGTAACATCTTAAACAAGTCCGACTGTTTGGTCGGCTCATAAAAATGAACAAACTTGTCGCCCCCAAACCTTTCCTTGCACGCATTTACTCGATCATCTCGCCCCGACGGGTATATATGTATATGCACTTTGTTGTCCGCAATTTCTGATATGAAGTCCACTGTGTTTTCATAGCCATCAGGAAACAAGTTTCCTACGTACACCAAATGTACGCCTCCATCTCGGGACAGTTTATGACTTGAGTCACTTATGTCGACTGGCAAATCCTCGCAAAGTGGGTACGATTCCAGGTGGATAACTTTCCTATGATCTAGTTTATACAAAGCAACCACTTTCATTTCCAGGTCTTCAGTTACACAAACGACTCCCTCTGCATTTACACAAGCAAACCTTTCAATTTTTTTTTCTAGCCTTCGACGTACCCAACCCTGAGCCTTATTAAGCACACCAAACCGTGTCTCAAGAAACGCAGCATGGTCCATCCCGGTGGTCAAATCTCTAATATCATATATTACTGGCACATCAGTGTACTTTATGGCCGCCACCGCCAAATGGTCTGGCATACTAAAAACGTGGATCAAATCTATCTTTTCCTCTTCAACAATCTTACTGAGCACATCTTTGAGCAAAAACGGTGCGCACCTTCTCAATGAAAATGTCAATCTGGTTTTGCCTAAAGGCAACTGGACGGTTTTTGCCCAGAAATCTTTTCGATCTGCTTTAGCACTAGACCCTATACCTTCGTAAGCCAAAATTATTCTATGCCCTTGTTTATGGAGCGACGCCATCACTTTGATCGCCCGCATCGACAGTACTGGATGGAGGCACAATATGTTCATTAAATATTCCAATCATTTCTTAGAAGTAGGTCAACGCCCGAGTTCTTCCGAGTCGTAGTTCATATGAGTTATCCACCATCCCCCTGGGCCGCCTTTAGGGTTTTTAGTGCATCGGCAACCGTGAGCACCTGGACTCCTCTCTCATGAACTCTCTCTACGACTTGTTCAAACTCCTCCTCAGTGCAACCGTACGGTGAAGGTTCGCGGCATACGTCGTGGGTATAGAAAACGAGCCAACCACCGGAACCCGCACATCTGTCAATCAGACGAAAACACTCATCTAAACCAAGCCGATGGTATATACAATTTCCCTTAATTTGCGCAACGTCCAAAACACCTCTATTAATTCCTGGGTTTATGGTGCGCCCAGACATTCCAAGAAGTCTCACCGCTAATCTTGCTTTACGGCTATGCGATCCAAATGGATAGGCAAAACTCGACCCCATCAACTCTGGCATTTGTCTGCGATTACGCTGAATGCTAGTAATGATGTCGCGGAACTTGGCTTGTCCGCAATTCAAATGATCATACGTGTGATTCCCAACCTCATGGCCTTGCTTGCCTGCCTTTTCTACAAGATATCTATCAGCTATTTTCCCCACGTCGGATTGTTTATCAAAGACCCCACAAGAAACATAGTACGTGGCTTGAAAATTGTACTTCTCCAGAATTTTCCCACCTCTAGTGAAGTATGTTTCTGGTGCATCATCAAATGTAAAACTAACGAACCCTGGTCTTTGTTCGACCCTTATCTTCTTTAACGACCGCCATAACATTAAATAAATCACAGCATCCCCTACCGGCGGGAAATACTTTATTCAATGGGGAGCATTCCGCGTTTGTCCTGCTCCGGGTAGCAAACACCAGCCCATGCTGGCCGGTGTCTGGGAATGCCGCCCCTACTCGCTCACAGGCGGCGGCGTTTCCTGCTTTGCAGGAGGCTGCCGCTTGCGGGGCCCCTTGGGACGCACCGGGGCCATCGCTCCATCCGCCGTGACCACCAGCACCGGAGGTTCTCCCGAGGGCCCCTTCGCGGAGCTTCCGGGTTTTGAGTGGGTAGGTGTGTGCGGTAGGCTGGCCTGCAGAAAGGAGGCGGGCCATGCGCGACACCACCCTGTACCAGCACCTGTTGGGACTTCCGGAACCCTGGACCGTGAGCCGGGTTGAACTCAATGTCGAGGGCCAGCGTGTGGACGTCTGGGTGGATCACCCTCGCGGACTTCGTTGGGCCTGTCCCGAGTGTGGCACCGAATGTACCGTGTACGATCACGCCCGGGAGCGCACGTGGCGCCACCTGGACAGTTGCCAGTTCCAGACGTTCCTGCACGCCCGGCCGCCCCGGGTGAAGTGTCCGGAGCACGGCGTGCGGCAGATTGAGCTGCCATGGGCCGAACCCCGAGGCCGGTTCACGCTGCTGTTCGAGGCCTTTGCGATCCGGGTTCTCCAGGAGACGACGCTCCAGGCGGCCTGTCGGATCCTGCGGATCAGCTGGGACGAGGCCTGGCACCTGATGCGCCGTGCCGTGGTTCGGGGACTTGCCCGAAAGCCAGTGCGGCTGATCACGTACGTGGGCGTCGACGAGAAGGCGGCGGGTCGAGGGCAGCGCAACTACGTCACGATCGTGTGCGACATTCTCCAGGGCACGGTCGAAGAGGTGATCGAGGGGCGGACCAAACGGAGTCTGCTTTCGTACTTCGCGTCGCTTACGGCCGAGCAACGCCAGGCCATCGAAGCGGTGGCGATGGACATGTGCGACGCCTACATTCGCGCGGTGCTGGAGACGTTTCCCGAGGACGGGGAGCGAAAGATCGTGTTCGACCGGTTCCATCTCATGAAGCACATGAACGAGGCCGTGGACGCCGTGCGGCGCGAAGAACACCGGCGGCTTCTTGCGCAGGAGGGGGGGTCGCCGCTGACGGGGACGCGGTATCTGTGGCTGTACAGCCGGGAGAGAATTCCGCGACGGTACTGGGGCACGTACTACGCGCTTCGCGACAGCGACCTGAAGACGGCCAGGGCGTGGGCGATCAAGGAGAACCTGCGGCGGCTGTGGGAGTACAGGACGCTTCGAGGCGCGGAACCGTACTGGAAGCGCTGGTACTTCTGGGCGACGCACAGCCGGCTGGAGCCGGTGAAGAAGGCGGCGAAGACGCTGAAAGCCCACCTGTACGGGATATGGAACTACTTCACGCATCGGATCACGAATGCCATGACGGAGGGGATCAACTCGCGGATCGACGAGCTGTGGGCCGCGGGGCGAGGGTACCGGAACAAGCAGCGCTTCCGGATCGTGGTGCTGTTCCACCTCGGAGGACTCGACCTGGCCCCGGTTACCCACTGAGTTTCCGGAAGAACCCCCTTCGCCCCCTCGATGCGCCGCTCGATCTCCTCTCGATCCGGAATGACAAGCTCCAGCGTGGCGGCCCGCGCCACGCTCGTCAGGGTCGTGTGGCCAAAGTGGGCGCTCACCGATATGCCGGTAAGACGCTCCACCAGATCGACCGCTTCTTCATACGGCATCCGCGCCGCCGCCACGGTGACCGCATCCTGCACGTCGTACTGGTGCA
>JAJRXL010000433.1 GCA_024276335.1 Bacteroidota bacterium | reverse complement strand
TTCGCGGAATTCCGGCGTAGTCAGCTCAAGGATATTCATTGATTGAAGTTCTTCCCGGGTATATCCGAACAATTCCGTCGCTTTCGTATTGACGTCCAGGATCATCCCTCCGTGATGGAGCACGATCCCTTCCGACGTCGCTTCGGACAGGAATTGGTAGCGTTCTTCACTTTCCTTCAGCGCTTGTTCCGTGAGTTTTCGCTTTGAAATGTCGCGTACAATTGCCTGCATGGCACGTTGACCCTGGAACGTTACCGGCATGGAGGCAACCTCCACGTCGATGACCCGGCCGTCCAGGCGCAGGAACTTTTCCTCGAGAGGGGGCAGAAGGGAGTTCGTCTTCATGGCATGCTGGATGCGCCGTATTACGAGCTTCCTGTGATCCGGGTGTATGATATCCAATATGGGTTTACCGATAAGGTCTTCGGCGCTTCTGGCTCTCATGAGTTTTACCGCCGCCGGGTTCACGAACACGATTTTTCCTTCGCTGTGCACCGCGATGGCATCCGGCGAATGCTCCACGAGGAGCCGGTAACGTTCCTCGCTTGCGCGCAGCGCCGCCTCCGCTTTCTTGCGCTCGGTGATGTCGTGTATGGAAGCGGTGAAGAATGTTCTTCCATCATTGCTTTTCCAGGAAGAGATGGAAATCTCCAGGGGAAATTCCGTTCCGTCTTTTCGCAGGCCCGCGAACTCTACGACCGTGCCGATTATTTTGGAAATACCGGTGGCGCGAACACGCCGTATTCCATCCGCATGTCGTTGGCGGAACTGCTTCGGCATCAAGTCCTGGAGGGTTAATTTTTTCGCTTCTTCCCGTGAATAGTCGAAGATTTTTTCGGCCGCCCTGTTCCAATCCGTGATTTTTCCATTTTCGTCAACGGTGATGAACACATCGTTGGCGCTTTCCACGACCGAACGGTACCGTAATTCGCTTTGCTCAAGCGCTTCCAGGTTTCGCATGTTGAGAAGGGCGATGGAGAAGATCTCGCCGAACGCTTTGGCAAGGCGAAGATCGGCTTTGGTAAAGTTTCCGGGTTTGTTGGCCAAGCCCATAAGTCCGACTGCTCTTCCGCGGTACGCGAGGGGAACGAAAAGCACATTCTCCAGGTGGAAACGTCCGCCCGTCGGCCCCTCGTTCCACGGGGAATTCCGGTAGTCGTTCACGAAGGCGGCTTTACCGGTCTGGTACACATGCCGGGCAAATCCCCGGAGGGGCATGTAGAGTTCCGGGCTCTTGGAGCAGGTTTCGTCGCCGGTGTCGAGAAAAAAGAATTCTTCCTGGGCGTCGTCTTCGTTCACAAGCGATGCGCAACCCGCCGTAGCGCCGGTGTGTTCTTTGCACAGCGTAAAAATCCTTTTTGCAAGTGGGAAGAGTTCGGTGATTGTCAAGACCGCCCGGGCCGCGTCGAGCAACGCTTCCAGTTCTTGCCTGTGGCGATGCGAATCCTCGAGTGCGGCCTGAAGCTTCTCCTCGGCTTCCTTGGCGCTCGTCATGTCGCGGGTTACCGCCAGGGCCGCGATCACGGTGCCGGAAAAATCGCGCAAAGGCACGGCGTGGCTGTCCATCCATCGCCGGGAACCTTTCGCGTTCGTCATTACGAATTCCAGGCTTGCCTCAGCGCCTTCGAAAACGCGCCGGTTGAAAGCGAGATAGGTTTCCCGATACTCGGGCGCGACAAATGGCAAGAAAGATTTCCCCCGGACGCGGTCCTCTGAATCCATCTCCAACATGGCCAGGCCGGCCCGGTTCATCGAAAGGACATGGCAATCCCGGTCCAGCAGCTTGACGCATTCGGGCTCCGAATCGACGATGGCGCGGTACCGTAACTCGCTTTCTCTCAGTTCCCTCGTACGTTGCCGCACTCGTTCGGCGAGGCGTTCCTGGCGGTTGACGACGAGGTACACGACCAGGGAGATGAGGAGGGCAACGATCAATCCCATGAAACGCACGAAGAGCAATTGATCGCTATAGCTTTGCGCCCAGCCTTTCGCCGGCACGGCGGCAAGCTTCCAGGGGTCTTCCGCGAAATCGATGGAATACATCACGGGATTCATCGAAAAAACCGCGCTGTCCCCGAAGAAAACGGTACCGCTCTTATCTTGTAACGCGAGGCTGATTCCTTTCGGGCTTGGAAAAAGACCGGCTTCTTTTAATAATGGAATGATATCCACGACGACGTTGGCCAGGCCCCAGTACTTGTCATTAATAAATACTGCCTGCCGAGCGATAATGCCCATGCCGCCCTGGATAAGTTCGTTGGGGCGACTAACCACGATACGGCGGGTTGCTATGGTGCGCCGGACGTCTTCCCGGATATGTGCCCTGGGATCTTTCGAGGGCATGTATCCTATCACTGCCTCGTTGGGCTCGCGAGGGAAAACGTATTTCATGGTTCCACCGGGAGCGATAGCGATATCGCGAATCCCCGTCGCCGTTCCGGCCAGGCCCTCCGCAAGCATTTCGAATTCCCGCGTCGGGATGAATGGGTGCGCAAGGTTTTCGGCGACGATAAAATTCTTGAGAACACCCACGAGCGCCAATCGGCGCTTGAGGGCGTACGTCAAGCTGATGCCATGCGTGTTAATGCGGGCGGAAACGTTGTTTCTCTCGTTCTCGTATAGCCTGCTCTCAACCCACGTATTGCCGAACCACCATATGGCCAGCAGTCCGAGAAAAGCAACGAGGGAGTAGAAGATTGCAGTTTTACGCGGATGCGAAAAGAAATTGCGGGTCGATTGCGTAATGGATGCCATGGGTCTTCCTTTCACCATATCCTGTCGTTTCTATACACTTAATCAACAGTCCTCAAAAAACGGGTGAATGTTACAAAACTTCATCGTTTGTCAGCGTCTCGGGATGTGGCAGACGGGAGGAGGGGGCCGTGTTCATCAGAACCCGGAGATTCTTGATTGTGAATGTTGTGCCCGCGCCTTTTCTGCTGTTCACTGAAATGGAAGCGCCGTGGAGATCGAGGTATCGTTTGACCAGCGCCAAACCCAGACCAATTCCCTCAAAAGGCCGGGAATATCCGAACTCTTCTTGCGTGTACGGTTCATAAATCTGATTCATGTATTCCTGGGAGATGCCGATACCGGTATCTTTGATATCGATGCAAGGTTTTTCTTCCTGGTCGTAGTAAAGATGGATGCGCACGGAACCTTGCAAAGTGAACTTGATGGCGTTGTCCAGGAGATTGCCCAGCGCCTGGGAGAAACAATACGAATCCGCCAGGATACTCACGTCGCCGCACTCATTGATGAAAGAGAGGTCTAGTCTCTTGGTGTTGGCGAGGTGCTTGTATTCGTTGACGATGCGCGATAGAAAATCTGGCAAGTTGAATTCTTTCGGTGATATCTTGATATCGCCCGCTTCGAAACGCGCAATGTTGAGTATCGAGTCAACGGTTTTCATCAAACGTTGTCCGGCGTCGTCAATCGAATGGAAGTATTCGTTTGCCGAAGGAGGCAGATGATCGCCGAATTGATGTTGGATCAGGTCGGTGAAACCGAGAATGATATTCAGCGGAGTGCGGATTTCATGGGAGACATTTGCAATGAAAGCGTCCTTGAGCTTGTCGGCCCTCTCCGCTTTTTCCTTGGAAGAAAGGAGTTCTTTTTCCAGGGCCTTGCGTTCGGTCAGGTCGCGCAGGATACCGGTCACGTGGAGTGAATCCCGGGAGTGGTACTTGGATACGGACAGCTCGATGGGGAACTC
>JAJRXL010000432.1 GCA_024276335.1 Bacteroidota bacterium | reverse complement strand
GTCGCCGCGCCGGTGCCGGAGCGGAGGTATGCGGATATTAATAGAACGCAGGCGGTAGTACAGATCCTGCCGGAAGGTTCGATCCCGCACGGCTGCTTCAAGATCCCGGTTCGTCGCCGCGATGATCCGAACGTCCGCATGCATGGCCATTGACGAGCCCACGCGCATGAACTCACCGCTTTCCAGCACACGCAGCAACTTGACCTGCGTGGCGATAGGCATCTCGCCGATCTCGTCAAGAAAGATCGTTCCACCGTCGGCGAGCTCGAAGTAGCCTTTCCGCGTTTCCATCGCGCCGGTAAAGGCTCCCTTTTCATGCCCGAACAGTTCGCTTTCGAGTATCCCCTCCGGGATGGCTCCACAGTTCACCGTTACCATGCGCTTCCCCGCTCGCCTGCTGGCCCCGTGTATTGCCTTGGCAAAGACCTCCTTCCCGGAGCCGCTCTCGCCGGTCAATAACACGGTAATATCCGAGGGAGCAACTTGCCGGATGGTATCCACGATTTCTTTCATGGCCGAGCTCTGGCCAACGATACCGAACTTCCTCATGAATTCAAGGCGGTCGAGTTCCTTCGTGTCCGAAACCTGCTGATCGTGTCGAATTGTCGCGTCCATAGATTAATTGATTTGCATTGAGTAACCGTCTTCAGCCAGTGTCAGCCTGCCGTTCCGCGCCATTTCTTGCAGGGGATGCGCGTTGTCTTCCACTTCGGGGGGGATATGCGTGAGAACGATGGTCAATCCCGGCTTCCGTTCGGCCAATTCCACGATATCCCGGTATTCAGTATGGGTGGCATCCAGAACAAGAAAATCGACACCTGGAAGGTGATCGACGATGTCCCCAATCCCCAAGATATCGGAGGAAACGAGTACCCGGCGATCGGAATCGGACACCACGTAACTATACGACACTGCGTCCAAGCCGAAAGCGGGAGCCACGTCCACGATGGTATCGAGATGATGATTTCGAAAAACCCGAAGCGGGAGACGTTCTGCCGCTTCTTCAAGAGGTTTCAAGCACATGGGATATTTCCATCGCGAGTCGAAGATATTGAACCCGCGCAGCATACGCTCAAACCATGCAATTCGGCCCTCCGGCAGGTAGATATCCAGTGGCGCGGTTCTCTCACGGAGATAACAGGTCTGGAGCAACATGGGCAAACCGGCCGCGTGGTCGGGATGGGTATGCGAAACGCAGACGGCGGAAATCCGTTCCGGCTCCATGGAGCACTCCAGCAACCCCTGGGTTACGCCTTCTCCGGCATCGAGCAGGAACGGCTCACCCGACGCCTCCACCAGAATACTGAAGTGACGTCGATGAACCACCGTCAGACCCGAAGCCGTACCCAGGAATGTCAAGGTCATGACCGTTCAATCCTTGTTTACAACGATAGCTGAAAGATTGTGCCGCTGCTTCAGTTTCTTTACGAAGGCATTCGCCTTTGTATAGTCGGGAAAGGTCTCGATACGAACCCGGTACACCCGCAAACCGGACACGATACCTTCAGCGATGTACGCGGAGTACCCGTACCCGATGTACTTGCGTTGGGATCGTTCCGCGTCGGCGCGATTCCGGAAAGAAGCGACCTGCACCGTAAAAGCCTTGGTACGTGGTTTGACTCCACCAGGAGCGGACCTCGCGTGGGGAGCAGGCGTCGTCGGTGTCACACGGGTGAAGACATCGGCGACACCGGTAAACGTGCCTTTCACGTAAGGGGAATTCGGATACGATGCTCCGAGTTGGCGAAGGAATGTCTCAGCCGTGGAATAGGCACCCACGGCATAGTAATACTGGTACAACCGGAACAGGGCGTCGTCGGCCCAGCGACTGCGGGGAAAGGAGTTGACCAGGGTCTGGTACCGGCCCACCGCTTTTTCGGCGTTCGTTTCCAGCAACGCTTCCACGAAAAGCTTTTCATCCCGCGCCACTCCGTTTCCACGCAACAGTGCGGCTTGCTGCCGGGCGGCATCAAACGCGCCCTCGTTTACAAGCGCAAGAATGTTCCCAACGCGTGTGCTCCCTGCCTGCCCCCATCCCGTCACCGTTCCAAACAGAACAACCAGGACGATGACAACGGGTATTTTTCGCGATGAAACGGGCATATTCGCTCCGGTTATGTATTCAGCCGTGCATCGGTTCACGCAGCGGATAGCGCTTCGGATGCCGTTGCTACTGTTACGAACAACGTGGCCGAGGTAGCGCTGTCGATGCGCACTCGAACGTATTCCCCGGTCGTGTAGTTATCATTCGGAATGATGACCGTTTTATTGGTATCGGTCCGTCCCATCCATTCATCCTCAGAACGTTTACTGGGACCTTCCAGGAGGATCGTCTGCATCGAACCGATCAACTGCCGGTTGATCTGGTACGATACATCCCGCTGAAAGTTGATGATTTCCTGCAACCGCCGGCCCTTGACCTCGTCCGGTACGTCGTCGCCCATCTTGTATGCCCGGGTATTCTCGCGGGGAGAATACTTGAACATGAAGGCGCCGTCAAACCGCACGCGCTCCATGAGTGCCAGAGTCATGCGGTGATCCTCCTCCGTTTCCGTTGGAAACCCGGCGATAACGTCGGTGGACAGCGCCACGCCCGGGATGATGCGCCGGATTTTCTCCACCAGTCGTAGGTAATGACCGGAGGTGTAGGTCCTGTTCATCAGTTCAAGGATGCGGTCGGAACCGGACTGCACCGGAAGGTGAATGTACTTGCAAACGTTATCGTGGGCGGCAACGGTCTCGATCAACTTGTCGGACATATCCTGTGGGTGCGACGTCGTGAATCGAACCCTGAGCGAAGAATCAACAGCGGCGACTTCGCGCAACAGGTCGGCGAAATCGTGATCCCCGTCGCGATAGGAATTGACATTCTGTCCGAGAAGTGTCACTTCGCGAAATCCACGGCTCACTAACTCCTTGATATCCCGGACGATGTTGTTCATACCGCGACTTCGTTCCCGGCCACGGGTAAACGGAACCACGCAGAACGTGCAGAACTTGTCGCAACCTCGCATGACCGCGACCCAGGCGCTGACGCCTTCCGTGCGCAGCGGCGCAATATCGTCGTAGGTCTCGACCCTGCTCAGCTGAACGCGGATGCCTTTCTCCCCGCCGAAGGCATCGTCGATCAGCATGGGCAGGTTACGGTATTCATCGGGGCCACAGACGATATCCACCACGTTTTGGTCTTCAATCAACGACCTGCGCAGGCGTTCCGCCATGCACCCCAGGATGCCGACGATCAAATGGGAACGATCGGCCTTCAACGGCTTGAGGTTTGCCAGGCGGCCATATATTCTCTGTTCAGCATTGTCCCGAACCGCACACGTATTCAAGAACACGGCGTCAGCCTCCCGAATATCCGTGCAGATACGGTAGCCTTGCCGATCCAGGATGCCTGCAACGATCTCCGTGTCGGCCAGGTTCATCTGGCAGCCGTACGTTTCTATGTAAATAGATCGTTTCGTGTGTTTATCCATTGTGTCAGTCTGTCAGAATAAAAATCAGACTCTAAATATAGTTGTATGACATGGTATGATCAAGACATTTCGGGATCGGTCCCGTTCGAATTCAGCCACCGGACCGTCTGTTTACTTGACATCCTTGCTTAACCAGCGGGCTATGAGCAAAAAGACCGTTGCGCCAACTGCGGCGACGAACAAACTCCAGGGGGTAAACCCGGTTACACCTGTTTTTCCAAGAAAAGAAAAGATAAGCCCGCCGACCACGGAGCCGATGATCCCGACAACGACGTTGAAGACACAGCCCTTGTTTTCACCCACGCCCGTGATCGAGGTCGCAATCCAGCCCGCAATTCCACCCAGTACTATCCATCCCAGTAATCCCATTTGTCCCGGCTCCTTTTTTCCGTTTCACCGAATGTACAACACGCGCGACGATTCGTCAAGAAAACTGCCCTTCATCCAAGCCTCAATATCACATTTGCCCGCGTCGTCTCCAAGAATTTTTTCCATTATCCAGGCCTTTACCCGTACAGTTTTACCCGTTGCGACTTTCGCATGAGGTTCGAAGTTGTTATCATGACGCAGGAAACGCTGTTCGTCTTCGTACCGGGAATTGCGCCGGAGCGGACGCTTCCCTCCATGTGATCTTCCGATCTTCAAGCGACGGGGATAATGAAAAACAACCATCCAATATGGGAGTCCAGGTCTTTCCACGTTGTGCTGGTTTTCACCGGGATGATTTTCCTGCTCCTGGCCTTCATCCAGATTCCTGCCGGGATGTACTACCAGAACACGAAACCCGGAACGTGGTGGGTCGGAGTCGATATTACCAAAGAGGGACTCGTCGTTGCAAAAGTCTTCGACGCTCAAAACCCGCAGTACGGACAATTGAAAGTCGGCGACATCATCCGGAGGATAAACGGGCTTCCCCTGGATTCCGCTTCTTTCGACAGCCACGCTTATCGACTCTTTATCAGGAATCTCGAACTTGGCGACACACTGCACTTCAAGGTCAAGCGAGCAGGTGTTTCAAAATCCTTCCAGGTTATTCTCGATCAGACGTCTTCAGCCCTCCACCACTGGTCACTGACCTTGAGCATGTATTTATGGAATGCCGTCTCACCCCTGCTCACCCTGCTGATCGCTTTGTTCATCCTGTCGCGGAGACCTTGTAACAAACAGACCGTGGTGTATTTCCTTCTTTCCATTTGCGTCGCCGTCGGTTTGCTGACCCGCGGCCATCTCTCGTATATCCTCCCCTGGTGGGCCGAGCTCCAGCCTACCCTTTCGATTGTCAGCGAGTTTTTCCTCATCTTTTTCTTTCCGCTCCTCCTACATTTCACACTGATTTTCCCCGAGGACTCCCTGCCGGAACACAAGCGAAAACGACGCACGCTTCTCGTGTACGCCCCGGTGGTTCTGGTATCCGCCAGTTGGATCGTTTTTGCAGTGGTAAAAGGCGTGAAAGAAACCCCGCATGTGTTTTCGTACATCGTAATCAGCATATATGTCGTGTACATGCTGCTGGCGCTCGTTTTCCTCATTCGGTCGCATCGTCGCAGCGCCTCGCCCACTTCGCGGAACGTGGTCCGGATCATCTTGACAGGCGTTTTCCTCTTCCTCCTCGGTGTATGTGGACAGCTTATCGTCAACCTTCTCGTAAATCCCTCCAGTATTGAAGTTGACATCCTGATCGGATTGAACGTCACCTTTATCCTGATGATGACGTTTTCCCTCCCGTTGTCATTCGGGTACGCCTTGTTGCGTTATGGCCTGATGGAGGTGCGTATCGTTTTCCGGAGGACGATTGTCTATGG
>JAJRXL010000431.1 GCA_024276335.1 Bacteroidota bacterium | reverse complement strand
TTTCCGCCAAATGGCAAGTATTGCAATGTTTCGTGTTGCCTGGCACGTAATATCATTGATGGGAAACGGAGTTTTACGTAGGTTTTATACAGCATTGTATATGACACTTGAAACAGTTTTTCCTTATGAATTCCTACAAGAACCTGCGCGAACGAATCCTCGAGGTCATCGAACGTGATATCAAACCCTACCTGGAAATGGACGGCGGTTCGATCTCGCTGGTGAACATCGAGGAGGGAATCGTGTACGTTGAATTGACCGGCGCCTGCGAAACGTGCCCTTCCTCGACCATGACCCTCAAGCGCGGTGTCGAAGCCATCCTGAAACGAAAGATCAGTGGTATCCGCGCGGTGGAACTCGCGGGCCTGGATTCGACATTCGTCGTTGATTGATTTTGAAAAGAATTTCCTTTCCGACATTCGGTGCGCGTTGCGATGCCTCGATTATCGTTGAATGATCATGGTATCTTCGGTCGGCAGGACAGACGCGCGCTCCTGGTAGCCGGGTAACGACCGTGCCCTGGATATTCAAGTCACTTCTGGTGATATCGCTCCTGTCGGTGCCGATGGTTTTGTTCGTCCTATGGCAGGTTGGCCGCGCCGTTCGCCACCTTTATCCAGGCGAACCTGTTCACATCAGGCGTGCTTACGCGCTCGTGATTTTTGTCATGTACGCGTTTCCCCTGGTTGTCTTCACTGCGTATTATCTCCAGGAATGGCAGACGCTGGAAGTCCTTCGGAAAGGGGGAACCTTGGTTTCCCTGCTCCTTGTTTATGCGTTTTGGGCGGGACTGGCCATCGCGGCGCAAGGCAGCGTGCTGATTTTCCCCGTCCGGGTAGCCGGTGTCCTGGTGCGGAGACTTCGCACCGGGTGGAGTGCCAAATGGCGGCGTGTCGAATCGTGGACGATTCTCATCATCGTCGCCCTGGTCATTGTTTATGTTCCGTTTCGCATGTATTACGACACGCACATGGTGCGCGTGGAAGGAATCGAACATGCCGTGGACGGTTTGCCACGCGAGCTGGATGGTCTTCGCATCGTGGTTATCTCCGATTTACAAGCAGACGAATTCACCGATGCGTCACGGGTGCGTTCCTACATCGGCCTTGTGAACGCGCAACGTCCGGATATCGTCCTCTTTGCCGGCGACTTGATCACGACCGGCAAGGCGTACATACCCTTCGCGGCTCGAGCAATGGGGACAATACGATCTACGTACGGGGTTTTCGCGTGCCTTGGTGACCATGATTACTGGTCGGATGCTGATTCCGTGCGCGCGGCTTTGGCGGGTGCCGGCATCAACGTGGGGGTGAATGAAACGCAGTACATCGACATCGGCCAAAGCAAGGTGGCGATCAGCATGGGCACGCAAGTTTATGGCATAAGACTCGCAAGGGAAGATCTCGACGCAATGGCACATGACGCAGGCGCAGCGGATTTGGCCTTACTCGTGATCCACCAGCCGGTCACCAATCTCATCGAGCAAGCCGCGGAAACCTATCACGTCATTGCCGCGGGGCACACGCATGGAGGGCAGATTGCTGTTTCGGTGTTTGGATGGCGCGTGACCGGCAGCATGGTAGAAACCCGGTTTATCAGCGGATTCTATGATCTGGATAGTGCGCTTGTCTATGTTTGCAACGGGTTGGGAATGTCCCTCGTTCCCGTGCGATTGAACAGCACGCCGACGGTGGGCGTCATAGTTCTCAGGGCCAAGGAAGGGGGCTAACCGCTGTCTCTCAGCAAGATGCGTCGGACGTTAGCGGGAACGCGGAAGGGAAACGTCAATTCCGGAGGATTGACTTTTACCACGTCATACGTGATGGTGAGCTCCTGTTCTTCCATTGGGCGGCGGAGCGTGATATACGTTGGCACGTACGTCCCGTTTCGCTCCCTGAAATCCCGAAACCGGACTTCTTCCACCAGGGCCCCGGTCGAATCGTGGCGGCGAAAACTGGATACCGCTGCCCGGTCGAGGTCTATGACGTATTCGATATTTTCTTCCTGCGATTTGTACACGATATAATACTCGTCGCCTTTGGCAATGCCATTGGGGACAATGCCGGGCTTCGCAGCTCGTCCTACCGTCATGGTTCCGGTGAAAAGCTCGAAGATATCATCGAGCTCGATGGGAAGGCGAAGAACCCTCCGGAAAGCCTCCGGTGTGGGTTTTCCCACCAGGAGCGAATTATCGATGCCGTTGTAGAACTGAAACTGGTCCCCGGTGACCAAGCCGGTGCCGACACTGATGCCGAACGGTCCGGATATCTCCACCATTAACGAATCGTTCTTTTTGACACGGATCGTGACACCGGCGGTGTTCGAAAGATCCGGCGTTTCGAGCGTGATCTGACCCACACCGTAGAAGGTGGAAACGGCGGCATCATGATGGCGAAGAATGTCGATGACGTCCTCAGGGGAAGTATTATTGGTGACAGTGATGGACGAACCGGTGCTGCACCCGGAATAGAGAATGGCAGTGGCTGTGCAAACAACCAGGAAGCAAAGACGGGACGAAGTGAGGGGCATACAGTTTGTTTCAATGTGAACGATGACAAAATGTGACAATTTCTCTTGGGTAGATCACCCATGGAAAGTTAAGTTACGCATCTTGATTCGGAAGCTAAAGGCGGAAAACAGTAGTGTTGGTACGTGTATGAAGCCGCTGGATGGTTTTTTTTATACAATCTCGGCAGGGAATTCCGTCCTGAAGATGAAAAACCGGTTGAAAATTCAAAAATTTTTCTATTTTGTAGCAATTAAGAACTGCTGAAGCGTCCAGTATGATTCCTCTCAGCGCGTTTGTCCCTGGCGATCGATTTCTTTTTTCCTCATGGTTAGTATGAGTACAAGCGATACTATTCTCGAAATTATTGGAAAATCCCGGGCTGTTATTCTCGTTCTTGATGGAGAGGAAAATATTGTTTACGCGAGCGAGGCCCTGGAACTCAAGCTGGGATACCCGCGGTCGAGCGTCGTTGGTTATTCCGTCAACGATCAACAAGCGAAAGCGCTCTCCGGTCAACTGTGGGAGAAGGTACGGGAAGCCCAGTCAACCGGTGTCCCCTGGGAAGGGGATCTCACCATCAGAGCGCATCAGAACATTCTCATCCCGACCCATACGACAATTACCCCGGTGCCATCCGGGGCGAAGGAAAAAACAGGTTGCGTTGTCGTGCTTAGTGATATCTCCGACCTGATTAAGGATCGCGTACAGTTAAGCAACGAGCGCGCTAAGTACCGTCGGCATTTTCAGAACACATACAACTTCCTCAAGGCGACAGCCCACGAGATCCGCACGACGATGAACTCGATTCTCGGGTTTACGGATCTTTTGCAGTATGACCTGGCAGACACTCTTGGAGAAGAACAAAGCGAATTCCTGCGGAATATCGTCAGCAGTGGAAAAAGGATGATACGCACCTTGACCGACATCCAGGAATTGGCAGAGTTGGAAGCAGGAAATATCGTATTCCATCCCCAGGAAATCCTGCTTGACACGGTAATTGAAAACACGGTGGAGAATATTCTGTTTCTCGTCAAGCCGGAGAATCTGAAGATTACCACGGTTATCGAAAGCCCCGGCGCCATTGCCCAGTTGGACAAGGATCGATTTCGCCAGGTCGTAGAAAACCTCGTTGTAAACGCCATCAAGTTTACCGATATCGGATCGGTTACCGTGCGCCAGCGCCGGTTGTCCGAATCCTTCGTTTCCATTTTCATAGAAGACACGGGGGTGGGAATCAGTGAAGACTTCATGAAGTACTTGTATAAACCGTTTCACCAGGAGGAAACAGGTTTTATCGACGAACTGGCGGGGAGCGGGTTGGGGCTTGCTATTACGAAGCGCCTG
>JAJRXL010000430.1 GCA_024276335.1 Bacteroidota bacterium | reverse complement strand
CCTGAATACTCGTGCATCATGGGCTTTCACCGTCAAAGTATTGAGAACGGCCCCAAGTTCCAAGGTAGAAGGTCGTCAAGCAGATAAGGCGCCATCAGAGGCAAACCGTGACACCGCATTAAAAAACCCGGCATGAACCGGGTTTTTAAGAATTCCATGAAGATCCCGACGTCTAATCGCTGAATGCGAGGTAACCCGGCGTAACGATGTTCATGACAGGTACGAGTATCATAATACCCCACCACGAGGGCTTTCCACGGCGTTCGGCAATGGCCATCCATACAAGAACCGCAATAACAATATTCACAAGCGGAATTAACAGGAGGATAAACCACCACAATGGCTTTTCAGCAATTTGCAGCATCAGGATGACGTTCAGGATAGGTATCCAGGCAAACCATCCGTTTTCCGTATCCGTCTTTTCCGCGATCTTCATCAGGCTGATCGCGAAGTAGATGTAAAAAACGGCGATGGCAACAAAGTACACAATCAGAATACCCGTCAGGACTTCCGGTTGCAAATCGTAGGTGCTTTCCATGAGGCCTCCTCGAATTGTTAATGGATGCAGGGTTATAGTAAAATAAATACATGAGTTTCAAATACAATAATTTGACGAAGAATTCAATAGCTGTTGAAGAAAAAATTGTCCTTGCTTCGTAGGCGGCCGGCTACACGAGATCAGGAACAGGGTGGATGGGTAGAGCCCACAGTCCGTGGTCCGTCGTCTGTCGTCCGATTCGCCAAGCCGGGAATTCATTCCGTATCCGGAATCACTCCCCTGACAACGCCTTCCTCCACCGCCTCCAGGCGCACGCGCACGCGGGCATTCTGAAGCTCCGGCCCGGCCTCCGGTACTTTTACACGTATGTAATTCGCCGTAAATCCGCTCAGCACACCGTCCGCGTCCGGGTGTTCCAGAATAACCTCCGCGGTCGTTCCCAGTTGCTCCCGGTAAAAAGCCAACCGTTTCTTCTCGGACAGCGCGCGCATCATCGCGCTCCGGCGATGCCGTTCCTCGGGAGCAACGGGCTCGCGCCCCAGATGTTCGACCTCGGTGCCGGGACGCGCGGAATAACTGAACACGTGGAAATAGGAAACAGGCAAGTCGCGGAGCAACTCGTAGGTCTCGAGGAAATGTTCCCGGGTTTCGCCGGGAAATCCCACGATGACGTCCACCCCGATACAACAATCCGGCATGGCCTCCCGCGCGGCGAGGACGCGGTCCCGAAACTGCGACGCCGTGTGCCGCCTCCGCATGGCGCGCAGGACCTCGTTGGCCCCGGACTGGAGAGGGATGTGAAAATGGCGGCACATCCTCTCGGAAGAAGCGGTCAACGCGATGATCTCGTCGCCAAGGAGGTTGGGTTCGATGGAACTGATACGCAGGCGGAAGTCGCCTTCGAGGGAAAGCAACCCCAGCAACAGCGCGTGGAAACTTGTGCCGATCCCGCGTCCGTAGTCACCTACGTTGACGCCGCTGAGTACAATCTCGTGGAATCCCCGTTCGATGATCTCCCGCGCGTCGCGCAACGTCTCCTCCACTCCCCTGCTCCGACTCGCGCCTCGCGCCATGGGGATGGTACAGAACGAACACGAATAGTCGCATCCGTCCTGGACCTTGAGAAACGCCCGGCTTCGCACCGCGCTGTCGGCGGCAAACGAGGGAATGAACGTGTTCACCTCGGTGATCTCGCTCACCTCGATACGCGGATAGGACCCCTTGCGAAAGCCGTCGGCTCTTGCAAAAATTTCGAACTTCTCCCGCGTCCCCAGCACGAGGTCCACTCCCCGGATGGAGGCAAGCTCTTCCGGGCGCAGCTGGGCATAGCACCCGATGACGATAACGTATGCGCCGGGCGAGATCCGCAGGGCGCGACGTATCAACTTACGGCACTCGCGGTCGGCGTTTTCCGTCACCGAGCAGGTGTTGATGACAATCACGTCGGCGCGCTCGCGAGTGTCCACCACTGCGAACCCCTCGTCGCGGAATTGCCGTGTGATCGTGTGAGTCTCGGCGTAATTGAGCTTGCAGCCCAGTGTCTGAAATGAAACGCGTTTCATCTTCTATAAAAGAAAAATGAGCTGAGGGCGTTGCCGCCCCCAACTCATTTCAACCCTGCAAGTAAGATTAATCCTTCTTCTCTTCTTTCTCCGGTTCGGCGCCTTCCGCCCTCGGTTCTTCAGCGGGGACTCCAACACTGGTCGCTGCCGGTGCCTCTTCCTTGGTGACGGGCTCTTCAACCGTTTCCCCGGCGGCGGGTTTTTCCACCGTTTGCGTTTCCGCATTTTCCTCGGCCCGTACTTCCGGTTCGGACTTGGACGTAGCAACCTTGGCCGCTTCCGCCGCTTTCTTCTCCTCGGGTGTGAAGAGGCCGTGCTGGGCGAGAAACGCGTCGATCACTTCCTGGTCCCTGCCTTTGAAGTACTCGACAACGGAGAGGACGATCTTCTTGCCTTCCTTGTCGAACTCGATGACCTTGAGGGGAATGGCGTCTCCCTCCTTGAACGACTCGTTGATGTTCTTGACTTGGCGGGGAGCAAGCTGGGAAGTCGGCACGAAGCCATCCACGCCAAGCGGCAATTCCACGATCACGCCCTTGTCTGTAATGCGCACGATCTTGCCTTCGGTTTCCATTCCCACCTGGTACTCTCCGGCGAAGGCCTCCCAGGGATTATCGGTGACCTGCTTGTGCCCGAGCGATATGCGGCGCTGGTCGGTGTCAATGCCCAGGATGACCACTTCGAGCTTGTCGCCTTTCTTTACCAGCTCGCCCGGGTGGCGAATCTTCTTGGTCCAGGACAGGTCGGAGATGTGCACCAGGCCATCCACGCCGGGTTCCAATTCGACAAACACGCCGAAGTTGGTAAGGTTGCGGACAGTGCCGGTGTGCGTCGATCCCACCTTGTACTTGGAAATGAGATCCTGCCACGGATCGGGTTCCAGTTGTTTCATACCCAGGGATATCTTCTTGTCCTTGGTGTCGAGGTTCAGAATAACCGCGTCCACCATCTGGCCCATCGAGACCATCTGCGACGGATGCTTGACGTGCTGCGTCCAACTCATCTCCGAGATGTGGATCAGGCCCTCGATCCCCTTTTCGATCTCGATGAAGGCACCGTAATCGGCCAAAGACACGACCTTGCCCCGGACGTTGGTTCCCACGGGGTACTTGTTCTCGATGTTATCCCACGGATGCGGCTGAAGCTGCTTCATGCCCAGAGAAATACGTTTCTTCTCTTCGTCGAAATCCAGCACCACGACGTTGACGGTCTGGTCGAGCTTGACGATCTCCGTGGGATGGTTGACGCGACCCCAGGAGAGATCGGTGATATGTACGAGCCCGTCCACACCGCCAAGATCGACGAACACGCCGAAATCGGCGATGGCCTTAACCGTGCCTTCCAGAATCTGTCCGCGTTCCAGGCTGTCCAGGATGGACTTGCGCTGTCCTGCGATCTGCTCCTCGAGAATAACTTTCCGGCTGACCACGATGTTTTCCGCGGGCTGATTGATTTTCACCACGCGCACATCCAGCACCTGTCCGATGTATGCATCGAAATCGCGAACGGGCCTGATGTCGATCTGGGAGCCGGGCAGGAACGCGTCCACGCCCATGAGATCGACCACCATGCCGCCCTTGATGCGCCGGATGCACCGGGCCTGGAGCACTTCCAGGTTGTCGTAGGCATGTTGAATCTTGTCCCAGATGCGCATGAAGTCTGCGCGCTTGCGCGACAGGACAAGGCGTCCGTCCCGGTCTTCCACCGATTCGAGGAACACTTCCACCATCTCGCCCGCCTTGAGCTCGGACGCGTTGGGAAATTCGCTGGTCGGGACCAGGCCCTCGGACTTGAATCCAATGTCGACCGTGATGAAGTCATCGGTAATGCTGACGATCTTGCCCTGAACGATTTCCCCCACCTTGATATCGCCCATAGTCTTGCCGTACATTTCGGCCATTTCCGAGTACTCTTCCTTGGAGTAATCGGCCTCTTCCTGGATGTCGCCGACCGTCTCGATTGTATCGGTATTCATTTCCTCTCCGGCCGGTTCGCTGCCCGCGTTCTTCGTTTCAAGTTCTTCCGTGGCTACGGAATTTTCCTCAGTCATTAATCCTCCAGTTTCTTTTGCTTCCGTCTTTCTGCGCGGCGACGCGGCCATCACCATCCCGCGACCCGGAGAAAGTCGAAGCCTGCTGCTTTAGTGTGAAACATTCGTGAATGTTGGTGATGGTAATTCCTTGTGCGCGGAATCGGAATCCGCGCGTGTGTCAATCTCTTCGATGGCATGCCGCACTGCTTCCATCAACCACTGCGGCGTGCTGGTGGCGCCCGATACGCCGACCGTTTCGGCTCCGTCGAACCATTTCCGGTCTATCTCGCGCATGGTTTCGATGAAGTGCGAACGTGGATTGGCGTCCCGGCAAATATCGAACAGCACTTTCCCGTTGGAGCTGTTGCGTCCTGCTACGAACACGACCACGTCGTTGGCGGCGGCAAAGGCCCGGAGTTTCTTCTCACGGCCCGAGACCTGCCCGCAAATCGTATCCTTGGCACAGAACTCCACCGCTGTTTCCTCCATCGATTCTACCTCAAGACGCTCGATCCTCCGCTCCAGGTGTTCCTTGATCGCGTAAAAGGTCGGCTTGTCCATGGTGGTCTGGGAGAACAAGACAGTGTCCCGCGATATGTCCACCAGCTTTTCCGCCTCTTCCACCGACAGGACCCCCACGCAGGTGTCGCCTGTAACGCCCCGGAGGCCGATGACCTCGGCGTGGTCTTTCTTGCCGAAGATGACCACCTGGAAGCCCTCGTCGTGAAATTTCCGTATGCGCTCCT
>JAJRXL010000044.1 GCA_024276335.1 Bacteroidota bacterium | reverse complement strand
TTCCGTCCGGTGCTTGTCCTCGTGGCACGAAACGCATCCTTGGCCGAACGCCTGGATCCCCTGCCCGCGATGGCAGACGTTACAGGCAACGCTGGCGTGCTGACCCTGGAGATGGAAACCTGTTTTCTCGTGGTCGAAGGCAATCTCGTTCTTGATACTGTTCCAGCCGGACGGGGTATGGCATTTTTCACACGCGATCCCGAATGTCCGATGGGGCGTAGCCGTTTTCTCCTGGGCATTCAGCCCGTGGAATGATATTCCAATTCCGAACACCATTACGAACAATAGTTTTTTCATTTCTTTTCCCCCGCGTTTCTCATGGCTCCCTTCCGTCGGGATGACAACCGGAAGCAGTACACGACGTGCACGCGTACGAGTATCCGGACACGTCTTTATGCTTATCGGCGAGATCGACCGCGTTGCTGTGTTCGTGGCACGTAGTGCAGCAATACGTCGCGGTGTTGTTCGTCGTGTGGCATTCGTTGCATTTGTTCCACTCGTCCTGGTACTTATGCTTGGCGCCGGTGTAGATGGGAAATCCCTGGGGCGCGTTCACATTGTGATCGCTCCTGAAGGTGGAAGCCGGATTCCACGCAGACTGGGAGTGGCACGCGGAACAATCGTGGTCGAGATTCATGGCGCTGTGATCGGCCGGCGAGGTGGCGCTGTTGTAATCCGAAGCATGGCACTGGTAGCAGTCGGTGTACTTCAGGTTGTAATTCCCGTTTATGTGGCAGTCTGCGCACTGGAGGTTGACGTGCGCCCCCTGCAGCGGGAAATTCGTGTTGTTGTGATCGAACGTTGCAGGCTTCCAGGCGCTCGTAGAATGGCACTGTGAGCAATCGTGCGAGAACTGGCTCGCCTTGTGATCCGGGTTGGTCGTGGCGTCGTAATCGCTCCGATGACACTGGTAGCAATCGCTGTACGTCAGGTTGTAATTGCCGTTGACATGGCAGGCGTTGCATGGCTGGGCCTGGTGCGCCCCGGTCAACGGGAACCTGGTCGTGGAATGATCGAACGTCGCAGGCGTCCACGCGTTCTGGGAGTGACAGGACGCGCAATCCTTGGGGAAGTTGTTCGCAGCGTGGTTTGGATTGCTCGTGTTGTTGTAATTCGAGGCGTGACACTGGTAGCAATCGCTGTACGACATCTGGTAGTTCCCTCCGACGTGACAATCCTGGCACGGTATGGCAGCGTGTGCGCCCCGGAGCGGGAATTTCGTCAGGTTATGATCGTAGGATGCCGGGCTCCATCCATCCTGGGTATGACAGGACAGGCAATCGCGGCTGAACCGGAGCGCCGTGTGGTTCGGATTCGTCGTGTTATTGAACGTGGTCTCGTGGCATTGCCAGCACTCGCTATAAACAAGATTGTAATTACCGTTTGCGTGGCAGTCCTGGCACGGCACCGCCTGGTGGGCCCCCTCGATCGGGAAGTTCGTCGTTCCGTGACTGAACATGGAAGGCGTCCACGAGGTGGTCGTATGACATTGGGTGCAGTCCCGCGGAAGCCGGCCGGACCGGTGATCCGGGTTCTGCGCCTGGTTAAACGTGGTTTCATGGCATTGCCAGCAATCGGCGTAGGCCAGGTTGTAATTACCGCTGGTGTGGCAATCCTGGCAAGGCGTCGTCGTGTGTGCTCCCGTGAGAGGAAAGTTCGTGGAAGCATGATCGAGCGTGGAAGGACTCCAGGCAAACATGGTATGGCAGCGCATACAATCGTGATCAAATTGCCCTGCTGCGTGGCTGGGTGACTGCACGTTGTTGAAATCGTTCTCGTGGCACTGGAAACAATCCGTGTATTTGAGCTGGTAGTTTCCATTGATATGGCAATCCTGGCAGTCCACGGTCTTGTGCGCACCTTCGAGCGTGAACTTCGTGGATGCGTGATCGAACGTTGCCGGTTCCCATGCGATCGTCGAGTGACAGGTTTCGCAATTGCTGCTGAACTTACCGGCTACGTGATCAGGATCCTTGACGGAATTGAATTCCTTTTCGTGACACTGCTTGCAATCGATGTAGGTCAGCTTATAATCGCCCCCCACGTGACATTTTTCGCAGGCCAGCGCGTTGTGCTTGCCGGTCAACGGGAAATTCGTCCTGTCGTGATCGACCCGGGCGGGTTTCCAGGCCAGCGTGGAATGACACACGGTACACGTATGCGAAAAGCTCCCGGAAACGTGGTCGGGGTTTTGCACCGAGATGAAATCGTTTTCATGGCACTGGAAACAGTCGGTGTAAGTCAGTTTGTAATCACCGTTCACGTGGCAGCCCTGGCAGGGTTTTTTTACATGCGCTCCTTCCAGGGGAAAGTTGGTCGCGCCGTGATCGAAGGTTGCCGGTTTCCACTGGAACTCGCCGTGACAGGTGAGACAGTCGTGGTCGAATTGCCCGCCAACGTGATCGGGATTCTTCGTCCCGTTGAAATCAGGTTCATGGCATTGGAAGCAATCCGTGTAGGATACGTTATAATCGCCGTTCACGTGGCACCCCTGGCACGGCTCCGCGCGGTGCGCGCCCTTGAGCGGGAATTTCGTACGGGCATGATCGAACGTTGAAGGTATCCACGCCACGACGTTGTGGCAATCCTGGCACTCGCGGGTAAACCGTGCCGCCGCGTGGTTTGGATTCCGCGCCTGGTTGAAATCCTTTTCGTGACACTGGAAGCAACTCGCGTATGCCAGCCTGTAGTTGCCGTTCACGTGACAGCTCTGGCAGGGTTCCGCCTCGTGCGCTCCTTTCAAAGGAAACTGCGTCCGGTCGTGATTGAACGTTGCGGGAGTCCACGTAAAGGGACTATGGCACCTCGAGCAATCATGATCGAATTGCGCCACAACGTGATTCGGAGTCTGCGCTTCGTTGTAATCATTTTCATGGCACTAGAAGCAATCTGAATACCCGAGATTGTAATCGCCGTTCACGTGGCAGCTCTGGCAGGGTTCCCGGACGTGCGCCCCTTCCAGCGGAAACTTCGTCGTGGTATGATCGAAGGTCGAAGGTTCCCATCCGCGAGTAGTGTGGCAGGTGGAACAATCACGGGGGAATCGCGCTTGCCGGTGATTCGGCTCATCGACCTTGTTGTAGTCCTCCCGGTGGCAGTTGTAACAATCCGTGGGCAAGGCGACACCGTACGTACCATTGAGATGGCACTTCTCGCAGTCGACAGTCCTGTGCTTGCCCGTCAGCGCGAAGCCGGTTTTATCGTGGTCGAGCCGGATCGGTTTCCACGATTCGAAACCATGACAGATCGTACAGTCGCGGTTGAATTGCGCCTGGACGTGATTCGGTTCCTGCACGGAAGAGTAGTTGTTCTGATGACAGCTCCAGCAATCCAGCGGGGTGCCGGAGTACTTCCCGTTTGCATGGCACTCCTGGCAATCCGTACGCCCATGCGCGCCCTGTAACGGAAACCGGGTTGCGTCGTGATCGAACGACACGGGCTCCCAGGCAGACGTTGTGTGACATACCGTGCAATCCCTTGGAAACGAACCTTGTACGTGGTTGGGGTTTGAAACGTTCCGGAAGTCATCCTGGTGGCAACTCCAGCAGTCCAGCGCCATGTTCGTGTAGTTGCCGTTCCGGTGGCATTCCTGGCATGCCAGAGACTCATGAGCGCCTTCCAACGGGAACCGCGTTTCACCGTGCACGAAGGTCGAGGGCTTCCATGACGACGTCGTGTGACAAGGTGCACAGGCATGCGAGAACCGTCCCGCCTCGTGATCCGGGCTGATCGCACCGGAGTAATCCTGTCGGTGACACTGGAAACAATCGGTGTAGATAATCTGGTAATCTCCCCCGACGTGGCAATCGGCGCATGGAACATCGGCGTGTTTCCCGGCCAGGGAAAAGGCGGTGGAAGAATGATCAAACGTCGCGGGTTTCCATCCTTCCATCACGTGGCAGTCGAGGCAATCATGACCGAACGCGCCGGCAGCATGGTTCGGGTTGCGGGCGGCAGTGAAGTCATTATCGTGACAAGCAAAACAATCCGCCGAAGTACCACCGAACACCTTGTTGGCGTGACATTCACCGCACGGAACAGACACGTGTTTTCCCAGGAGCGGAAACCGCGTCTTATCGTGATTGACCACGGCGGGCATCGTCTCTACCGGCTGCCAGGCTTTCGTATTGTGACAATCATCGCATTGCTTCGTGAAACCCACCAGATCGTGTTTCGGTTGCGAGGTATGCTGAAAATCACTCTCGTGGCATCCCTGGCATTCCAGCGGCATCCCCGTGTATTTCCCGTTGATGTGGCATTTCTGGCAGACCGTTCGCTCGTGGGCGCCGGTCAGGCGGAAGTTCGTATCGTCGTGGTTGAAGGCGGCGGGCTGCCAGGCGGTGAAGTTGTGACACGATTGGCAATCCTGAGAAAACCGGCCCTGAACATGATTCGGAAACGTTGTCCGGGAGTAATCCTTTTCGTGACAGCTCCAGCAATCAGCCGGAAGCTTGGAATAAGTCCCGGTCGTGTGACATTCCGCGCATGGAGTAGCGGCGTGCTGCCCTTGAAGCGGGAACCGCGTCCGGGCGTGGTCAAACGTGGCCGGGCGCCACCGGCTCGGCGCATGACAGGTTGTGCAATCACGATCGAAGTTCCCCGCCCGGTGATTCGGTTGCCGGACGCCGTTGTAATCATCGACGTGGCAGGAATAGCAATCCTGCGCTGTACCGACGTATCCGGTGGTGTGACAGTCGGCGCATTCCAGCGCCTTGTGCGCCGGCGTTTTCATGAAGGACGCAAAGGGATGGGTGAAGCTCCCCGACCAACTCAGCGAAGACATGGTATGGCACGTCGAACAGTTCCGATCGAATCCGCCCAGCCGGTGATCGGGCTGCGTGGCGCGTTCATAATCGTCGCGGTGGCAGGAATAACAATCGCTCGGGGTGTTAATGAACTCGTTCTCATCGTGATTGACATGGCATTGGAAGCAATCCACCATTTCGTGCGCCCCGAGAAGAGGAAACCGCGTCAACTGGTGCCGGGCCACTTCCTTTGTCGGCGCGCGCCAGCCGGTCGGTGTGTGACAATCCCCGCACGTATCGCCGAATTTCCCTTTGTGATGATCGGTGTGACAGAAGGCGCAATCCGTTTTCAGATCGCTGAATCGAATATCCGCGTGACATCCCTGGCAGGAGACGGAGCTATGCTTCCCATACAAAACGAAATCCGTCAGGTCGTGATCGAACGTGATTCCTCTCTTGAGCTCGGTCCACGAACTCGTCGTATGGCACGCCATGCACTCGATCCCGAATGAACGGTGTCCCCCGCTTTTCGAAGATCCATCGGACGGGTCCTGTGCGAAGCCGACGGAAACACAGGCTATCATCAGCGAAAGCGCCGCCATCTCCGCGTTCCACCGGGTTCGTACGATAAACGAAAATATTGTCACAATTACCCTATACTTACCTCGAACATGTTAACGGTCACACCGGCACAATCCATTTCAGTTATTGCACATTACCTGTTCAACATCCATCGCAGGCAATAAAGTTTCATCCGCTCTGATCAAATCCACGGAACCGTGGTTACTCATCTCTCTTGAATTCCTTGTGGCAACTCGAACATGCAGTATCCAAAGGCTTGAATTTTATAGTCGGTCCTTTTCCCGGGGACAGTACGGTTTTGTCGTGGCATTTCTCGCATTTCACACGAACATGCGCGCCGGTTAAACGGAACCGCGACATGGTGTTGTGATCAAAGGTCGATTGTTTCCACCCGAACGGCGTGTGACACTTTCCGCATGCGGTCAGACCGGTTGCATCCGCGAATTGCCCCTGGTGGTAATCCCGGTGACAACTCCGGCAGGAACGATCCTCAATCCTGTACAGGATCGTTGTTTTCCCATCGACCCGTCCCTGCTTGTGACATTTTTCACACGGTACGGCAACGTGCTTTCCGATCAACGGAAACGCGGTCGCGGCATGATCGAATTCCATCTGGTGCCAACTGTTCTCCACGTGGCAGGATTGGCACCCTTCCTTCGAAACCTTCTCCGCAAACTGCCCGGCATGGTAATCCTCATGACAACTCGCGCAGGTGAAACTCTCCCAGCGGAACCGCAACGTTTCCTTTCCGTCAACGATTATTTTCACATGGCACTTGTTACAGGGAACGGCTACGTGTGCGCCTTGCAACGTGAACCGGGCCCGCTCATGCTCCCGGAGTTCGAACGTCGAGGGAACAAAGCCTTCGACGGTATGACATAGCTTGCACTCTCCGCCTCCCGGTCTGCCTGCAAATTGTCCCCGATGAAAGTCCTCGTGACAGGTAAGGCAGGATTCCAGGTTCTTGTTCATGTATGTTTTGAAATTTCCGCCCTCATGGCACTTCGCGCACGGTACCCGCGCGTGCTTGCCCAGGAGGGCGAAATGCGTTTTCCCGTGATCGAAATCCGACTCTGAAATGCGAACCTGTTTCCACCCCACCGGCGAATGGCAACCGGCACAATTCGCGCCGAAAGCGCCCTTGTGCTGGTCCTGGTGGCAGTCAAGACACGACGTGTACGCGACGCCCTTGAACTTGAGGAACTTCGTATCGCCGGCGATGGATTTTCCATCGTTCTGCCACGGGTGGCATTTCGCGCAGGCAACCGTGGCATGCTTGCCTTTCAGCTTGAAGCGCGCCTTGGCGTGTGAAAACGTTATCTCCTTCCATCCCCTTGCATCGTGACATCGCGAACATTTCGTCCCCAACTGGCCCCGGTGTTCATCCGCGTGGCAATTACCGCACGCGGGTTCCAATCCCAGGTAGGTTCTCTTTTTCGCCGCCCGGCTTTTTCCCCGTATCTCTCTCTGAACAATATTGTTCGGGTTATGACACTTCCTGCACTCCACTTTCGCGTGCCTGCCTTCCAGGGCAAACCCGGTTTTCTTGTGGTCGAATTTTTTAGGATCCCAGCGCACGATTTGAAAGTCGCGCCCGTGGTGCTCCTTGTGACACCGGGAACACTCGATTTTCCTCGTGTAGTAATGGAAGCCCGTCGCTTTCTTGATGTGCGTCCGAATTTCCTTGTGGCAATCAAGACAGTTTTCACGGAAACTGGACTTCCCGAAGTTATGACATTTCGTGCAGTTCTTTACTCCCTCCAGATGCTTGTGAAACCTGGACAGTTTCCCCGGCGACACGAGCTGAGCCGGCGCTTGCAGGAGGGGAAAACACCCCATCAGCAACACAAGCGCGATACGAACACAGCGCATGTTTGATTTCACCAAACGGGATCGAGCGAAACACGTATTGCCATTCCACGATGTAACCGATCCACAGAGCGCTCTCACGGATTCGGTCAGAATATCCATGTATACCCCAGGGATACGGTGACAATGACGTGCACGGCCAGGATGAGAAACATGATAATGCTGAAAGGAAAGTGTACGACGTGCCAATAGTGGAAAATCGATCGGGCGGTATCCAGGAACGCGATCCGCCGCATGAGCAGGGACTTCGTGCGGGCGATGGAAAGGATTTCCCTGACGTGTTCAGCGGGAATCTCGGTATCCTTAAGGTGACGTTTGATCTTTCCGATACGTAAACGGCGCCGGAAGTCATCCACCACGAGCGAACCGATGGCCTTGAACACGGAAGGTTGCGACTGGTACGTTTCCACCTCGCTGATATGATTGATCTTCTCCATCGTGTCGTCGTCAAGATTATACTTGCGCCGCAATTCCTCCTGCATCCTCCTGTTTTCCTTTGCAAGGTCGTCAACGGTCAACTCGTTGCCCTCGATGGTTCGGGGTATCTGCGTGTAGATGTACCGACCGAGCAAACCGCTCAGGGCGACGAAGATCATGCTCCACGCGGCGACAGATACGATCCCTCCGAACTTGAACGTTGTGTGGTAGAGAACCAGCGTCGGACCGAGAAGACAGAGGAAGATATGGAACTCCAGCCAGTGCTTGATCTTGCCCGCGAAACGCAGTTTCCGAATGCGCTTCCGGGAAGAATAGCTGGCCACGCCGATGATCATCATGGCGGAGCCGATTATGCCCAACCCGTGACCGTAGAGACCCGTCGGCTGCCAGTTATCCCAGTAACGGGCGTCGTCCTCCAAGCGCTTCTTCTCCTCCAGCAGCTCATCCCGCGTTTTTCCCATCGAGCCCAGTCCCTCTTTTATCAGCTCAAGCTCCACCTCGACATTGGATATCCTGGCGTCAAGATCCGCCCGCTGGTTGCTCAGGCGCTCCTGGCTGCTCGAATAATACGCGAAGCCATTGATTCCAACGACTGCCGCTGTCCCGAGTCCCAGGACGAATAGTAAGGTGATATATATTGTATGAACCTGTTTGCTCATCGGCGCATTAATTGCGGTTCGTAAACCTGATCCACTAGCTCACAAGATACTCAAGCGACTCGTGGTCATTCAAGCAATACAAACACAGCATCGGAAATAATTTCAACGTAAGAACAAGGTTTTTGATCAACTTGTCCCGGACATTGAACCAGCCGGATACACGAAACGGTTTGCCGTCGCCGAAGCAATCTTCACTTTATAACTCAGCGGGGAACGTATTCGTTTCATATCTTGTATTGATTCTATGCGAGATACATAATTTTTCACAATCACTTCACGGAATACATGGAAAGTTTTTTCATTTTTCTCGTCTTAGCGATTCTCGTATTTGCCACCGTTATCCCGTACATGCGCCACGTCAAGAAGAAGGAAGCCAGGGCGCGTGAATCCGCGGAGAAGGGCAAGCTCCACTCCGGGGGGCCGCAAGCCCAGCACCCGCATATCGACATTTCACGGTGCATCGGCTGCGGAACCTGCGTGGATGCCTGTCCCGAAGGCGACGTGCTCGGCGTGATCGCCGGGAAAGCGGCAATCATCAACGGTCACAAGTGTATCGGCCACGGTCTGTGCGCCGACGCCTGCCCGGTAGGCGCCATTGAGATCGTCATGGCGGCTCCCAGTATCAGCGCCGACATGCCGGAGCTTTCACCGGAATTCGAAACAAACGTTCCAAACATGTTCATCGTTGGAGAGCTGGGCGGGCTGGCCCTGATCAAGAACGCGGTCAACCAGGGACGCGACTGCGTGGACGTCATCGCCGATCGCCTCGAGAAAGACGGGTCTCCGAAGATGGATGGTGCAGTTGACATCTGCATCGTGGGCGCCGGTCCCGGGGGCATAAGCGCGTCCCTGCGCGCCATCGAGAAAGGACTCAGCTACATCACCCTGGAGCAGGACCAATTGGGCGGCACCGTGGCCAAGTATCCCCGACAAAAACTGGTCATGACCAGTCCCGTTGAATTTCCCATGTTCGGAAAATTCAAAAAGCTGGAAATCACCAAGGAAGAGCTGCTGGAATTCTGGAACACCGTCTTTGAAAAAGCAGGTCTCAAGGTCAACACCTCGGAGCGGGTCGAAAACATCACCCGGGACGAGAGCGGCATTTTCATCGTGACCACCGCCAAGGGCAATTACCGGGCGCGCCATGTCATCCTGGCACTGGGTCGCCGTGGCACGCCGCGGAAGCTCGGCGTCAAGGGCGAAGACCTGCCCAAGGTCATGTACAGCCTCATCGAAGCCGACGCATACACCAACGCCAATATCCTCGTTGTGGGTGGCGGCGACAGTGCGGTCGAGGCGGCCATGGGCCTGGCCCACCAGAAAGGAAACAAGGTGACGCTTTCGTACAGAAAGGACGCCTTCAGCCGCATCAAGGAACGCAACGCACAGCGCATCCAGGACTGCATCAACGAAAAACTGGTGGAGGTGATCTTCAACTCCAACCCGGTCGAGATCACGGAAAAGAGTGTCATCCTCGACGTGCAAGGTGAAAAACGCGAGATACCGAACGACTACGTGTGGATTTTTGCCGGGGGCATTCCACCGAATTCATTCCTGGAAAAAGTCGGCATCCATCTCGGTCCACGTGACATGACTAAAGAAGCACAAGCGGAAGCAAAGAAAGCCGCATAGGAACAATCACTTAACCTGGTGCTTGTTCACAACCGCCAACGGCAGCCACCGCCGCCCTGACGTGATCCGGCGTCGTGCCGCAGCAGCCGCCGATGAGAGTAACGCCTTCGACGATGACGTTTCGGGAGAAGCGGGCAAAATCCTCCGGCGAACCGGGATACGAAATCGTTCCGTTCTCAATCGTCGGCATGCCCGCATTGGGCTGCATGAGCAAAGGAACGTTTTCAAAGCGGGGAAATTCCCGACCCACGTTCTCCATCAACTCGAGGCCTTCGCCGCAGTTCGCACCCACGATGTCGGCGCCGTGCGCAACCAATTCCCGCGCGACCTCATCGGCCGTTTCTCCGAACGCCGTTCGGACGCCACTCGGCGCAGCTTCGAACGTCGCCGTCACCGCCACCACACCCGCGCCGGCCTCGCGGGCTGCCCGTAATGCCGCCAGCGCTTCCTGCAGCGAGGTCATGGTCTCGATGAGCACGAGGTCCACTCCTTCTTCCACGAGGAAAACCACCTGCTCCCGGAACATCCCGATCGCTTGCTCGACGGGGATATCTCCGAACGGCTCCAGTATGCTTCCCAGCGGACCGACCGATCCCGCCACCAGCGCTTCGTCGCCCGCGACGGAACGCGCCAGCGCCACCGCCCGGCGATTCAGATCCTCGATCAGGTTTTCCTGCCCGTGCGCTGCCAGGCGACCGCGGTTCGATCCAAACGTGTTGGTGGTGATGACTTCGCTTCCGGCTTCACGGTAATCCCGGTGAATACGGGTAACAACTTCGGGTTTTTCCAGGGTCCACAAATCGGGGGCGGGTTTCGCTTCCAGTCCCCGGCGCTGGAACTCGGTTCCCAGCGCGCCGTCGAAAAAATGAATCTTGTCGTCGAACAAATCCGCCGTTTTCATGTTCACCCGCCTGACGTATGCACAACACAACTGCCGCCTCGTATTATACTGAGATTCACCGTGAGGCCAAACCGGAACGGACGACATCCTTTTCTCGTTCCACCGGATGCTGTATGTTGTCTGCAACCGGATGATACGCCAGTGAAAGAAACGAGCTCGATACTGCAATCCATCGCCCAATGCATTGAACGCGGGAAAGTTAACCGCGCTTCACCCTATCCACCGGATCTCCGGGACCGGGACGGGGCCGACGAGCTGGTGCGGCGCGCCATCGATCTCGGAATCGACCCGCAGGAGATACTCACCGACGGCCTGATGACGGGCATGAAAGTCGTCGGGGAGGAATTCCGCGCCAAGAGGATATTCGTTCCCGAAGTGCTGATGGCGGCCAAGGCCATGACGGCGGGCATGGAGCACTTGCGCCCGTTTTTCGCTTCTTCGCAGGCCACACACCGTGGCGTCATGATCCTGGGCACGGTACTGGGCGACCTGCACGACATCGGCAAAAGGCTGGTGGGCATGATGGTGGAAGGAGCGGGGTGGGAAGTCATCGACCTGGGGACGGACGTCGCACCCGAGGATTTCGTGGCGGCAGTCGAGCGTCGCCCGGAATCTGTAGTGGGATTGAGCGCATTGCTTACCACCACCATGATGAACATGAAGGAGACCGTGGCGCGCCTCAAGGAGGCGCATCCCGAAACGAAGATTATCATCGGCGGGGCACCGGTGACGGTGGCTTTCGCGCACGAGATCGGCGCGGACGCATACGCGCCCGATCCGCCGGGAGCGGTGGACTTCCTCAACTCCACGGTGGCGGAGATATGACCGCGCATCCCGACATGCACGAAACGGAATCTTCTGTTCGCGAGTTTTCGGTCTCTCCCGAACGGCTCCGTCTTACGCCCGAGGCCATCGAGCGCCGCATCGGCTACGGCGACGAGAGCGCGCCAGACAACGTGCGTGCCGCAATCGAAGAAATGCTGGCCGTGTTCGACAGCGCCGATCCCTTTCGCTGCGGATTTCGGATTCTCGATCCCGGGCAGGTCGCGTTTCATCCCGATCGGATCGTGTGCGGCAAGGTGATATTCAGAACCGGATCGATCATCGGCAGGGGTTTGAAAGGCTGTTCAGCGCTGGCTCTCCTGGCAGCCAGCGCAGGACCGGACTTGAGCGAACGTGGCCGCGTCTTGATATCGGAAGGCCGGGAACTCGCGGGATACGTTCTCGATACTATCGCCTCCGAGTGCGTCGAACAATGCTTGGAGCACCTGGAATCGGAACTGGCGGCGGCCACCGCCTCGTGGGGATGGCGGCTCAGCAACCGGTACAGCCCCGGCTACTGCGGATGGGACGTGGTCGAACAGGCCAAGTTCTTTTCTCTTCTCCACGAGAACTTCTGTGGTATCACGGTCCGATCCAGCGGGCTCATGGTTCCGCTCAAGTCGGCCAGCGCCCTCGTCGGACTGGGAGAAAACGCCGAGCGCAAGGACTACGAATGCTCCTTGTGCGACCGCGAAGATTGTATCATCCGGAACGACGGGTGAGGTCATGACCTCGAAGCAGCGCTTTCTGACCGCGCTTTCCCGCGAACAACCCGACCGGCTTCCGGTCACGACCCACCACGTCATGCCCTCGTTCCTGGACCAACACTTCCCCGGCATGACGAACGATGACTTCTTCGATCATTTCGGCTTCGATCCCATCCTGTGGCTGAACGAGCAACGGCCTGACGAAAACGCGGGCGAATACTTTGACCCCGATCACGCGCCGGGATACCTCGAACCCCGGCGGGTCGTCTCGGATCGCTGGCGCATCGAGTCCGAGGAGCTGGCAGGGCTCCGTTACGCCACCACGCGCTACAACATCATCACGCCCTGTAAAACGCTGACCATGGTGCTCCAGAGCGATGAACATACCTCGTGGGTCACGGAGCGGTTGGTCAAGGAGAAATCGGACATCGACATCATCGCGGAGTTTGCCACTAAGCCCCTGTGTGACGTGGAAGAAGTGAACCGCCGCTGCGCGGAATGGGGCGACCGGGGACTGGTGAGGGGCTTCGTTCCCGGCTTCGACGTGTACGGGCAACCGGGGTGCTGGCAGGACGCGGCGGTGCTGTACGGCATCGAGGAGCTCATCATGGCCACGTTCGAGGACCCCGAATGGGTGCACGCCTTCCTGGAAATTCTCATGCGACGCAAGAGCGCGTTTATCGCTTCCATGAAAGACGCGCAATACGACATCATCGAGCTGGGCGGCGGCGACGCTTCCACCACCGTCATTTCCCCGCAGATATTCCGGGACTTTGTCGCTCCGTACTACGCCCGGCTCATCGAGCTCGCCCACGAGGCCGGGCAGCGCGTCGTGTACCACACTTGCGGCGGGATGATGCCCATCCTGGAAGACATCGCGGACATGGGACCGGACGCCATGGAGACCTTCACCCCGCCGGAAATGGGCGGCGACGCCGACCTGGCCGAAGCGAAGCGCCGGATCGGGGAGCGGGTGTGCATGATCGGCGGCTTCGACCAGGTTCATTTCTTTACCGGCTGCGACCCGGAACGGACCCGGCAGGCCGTGCGGCGGTGCTTTGCGGAGGCAGGCGAAGGCGGCGGTTACATCCTCGCGCCCTCCGATCATTTCTTCGACGCCGATCCCGAATTGCTGAGCGCCTTCGCCGACGAAGCGCGAAAATGCGTGTATTAAACAGTTAATCTTACCATGCCCCAACCAATCACCATCATCCATAGCCGCGCGCCCATGCGCATCTGCGACTGCGGCGGGTGGACGGACACCTGGTTCGCGGAATACGGCAGCGTGCTGAACATCGCCGTCGCGCCTTACGCTGAGGCGCGTATCGAAGTGTTCCCGGCGTCGGACGTGGAGCACCGCGTCGTCATCAGGGCGGAGAATTTCGGCGACGAGTATCCCCTGACGGAGGAAACGCGGGCGGAACGCCGTCACCCCCTGCTGGAAGCCGCCATCGACCATATGCCTGCGCCCGACGAGGTTGCCTTCCGGGTGACCGTGTTTTCCGAGGCGCCGGCGGGCGCTTCGACCGGCACGTCGGCCGCGGTGCTGGTGGCCCTGGTCGGGGCCTTGGACCGACTCACGCCGGGGAGGATGACCCCGCACGAAATTGCCATGACCGCGCATTACGTCGAGCACAACCTACTCGGCCGGCAATGCGGGATCCAGGACCAGCTCTGCTCGGCCTACGGCGGTATCAATTTCATCGAGATGGACCGGTTCCCGCACGCCACCGTCACGCAACTGCGCCTCCCCGAGGAGACGACACGCGAGCTCGAACGGCGATTGATCCTTGTGTACCTTGGCTCCTCCCATTCCTCTTCGGACGTGCACGAAAAAGTGATCCGGGAGCTGGAAGGCGCCGGGCCGGACTGCGCGAAGCTCGAGGACCTGCGGCAGACGGCCGCGCAGGCAAGGGACGCCCTGGCGGCCGGAGACCTGGAAGCATTCGGGCAGGCCATGAAGGACAATACGGCCGCGCAGGGAAGGCTGCACCCCGATATCATCGGCGCTGACGCCCGCCGCGTCATCCGGCTCGCCGAGGCGGAAGGAGCGGCGGGATGGAAGCTGAACGGCGCGGGCGGGGAAGGCGGTTCCGTGACGATACTGTGCGGCGAATCCCCGCAGATGAGGCGGGTTTTGAAAAGGACTATAGCGCGTGAACTCCCTTACTCAAAACTCATTTCGATAGGACTGAGTCCGGAGGGGATAACGATTTTTTAAAGCAACTATCCGTGCTGTCCAGGCAAGCACAAAAGCCAGTTGTCGCATCATGATCATGGATGCCGATCCACGCGAAACGATTTTCGATCTGACGTGCCTGCGCAAGGGGACGCGGGTGTGGACCGCAAAATCCCCCCGTAAACGGGGGGATCACAGTGGGGACTTTTCTGCGGATGGACCGCAAGGATGCCTCACCCCGATCGAACGCATCCAACCAATTCAACTCGTGTATTCCCATGATGGCCGGAGCCATCGCATTATCCGGCTGCTTCGCAAACAATTCCAAGGCCTGATGATCGGGATTCGACATTCAATGGCGCATCAAACCCTGTGGTTGACGCCGGATCACCGCGTTTTGGCCAAGCTGCGCCCACGCTCACTTGGTGGTCATTGCGACTGGAGCGCTATCCCTGCCGGGCATTTTCAGCGAAGCAGAGAATTGCGACGAAGAGCCACCCCTCCCGAACGCAAGCTCTGGGTTGCCTTGCGCAATCGGCAACTGGGTGTCAAGTTTCGACGCCAACTCCCGATCGGACCGTATATCGCCGATTTCTACAGCCGCGAAGCGTGCCTGGTAGTCGAGGTGGACGACTCCCGGCATTTCACTCCTGAAAGCCAGGCATACGATGCAAGGCGCGACGCCTTCATGCGCGCGCTCGGGTTGGACGTGCTGCGTTTTACGGCGCGAGATGTCGAGGCCAACCTGAAGGACGTTTGTTTGGCTATCAAAAATCATTGTCACGTTCGAATGGAAAGCATCGAGGGAGTGCGCTGGATACAGGCGGGAGCACTGAAAACCGGAGACCTGGTGTATTTTGGCACCAGCAAAAAAGCTGTTCCCCTCAAGAGTATCGAAACCTGCTGGGTGGATGAAGAAGTGTTCGACCTCGAAATCGAGAGCGCGCATTCTTTCATCACCGATGTCTGCGTCGTGCATAACTGCGGTTTTGCCCCCCCCCCGGCCCCCCGTAAACGGGGGGTGATGGAGGAGGCTCGTTTTTATCCCCCCGTCTGCGGGGGGACAAAGGGGGGAGAAACCTTTACGGGGGGCCGGGGGGGAAGCAGAAAAACAGCGTCGGCTCTTGACAATGAAGTGTTTTTTTTACTTTAGTTGAAAGTAGAAATCCATGTGAAACACCAGTTTCCAAAATGCTATGCTGTAGTGAAGCCAAACGATCATCCATTATGATAACAACCACCTGCACATCACCTGACGGTCATCGCAATAATCGTATAACGAATTCCGGGAGAAGCTTATGAAAAGAATCAACAAGAAAACACCTGCAATCGCATCCGCTGCTGTCTTCCTCGTTCTTCTTTTGATGTTCACGAGCTGTGAAAAAGCCACGAACCCGGTGGAACCGAAGGCCAAAACGGGCATCGGCAGTCTTTTTACTAAATCCAATGATTTCCATGTTTACGCAAACCTGATGACATACATCAGGGAAAGCCACTACATCGGCGTGACGGGGAGTTCGTTTCAAAGGAATCCGTCTCGCAAGCGGATTTCTTCAAGGACAGTGTCGCGGGAGCAGTGGATGCCGGCACGGTGAGACACAACGGGGTTACGCTGAACAAAGAAGCGTTCCAGGTCAGCAACGGAGGCACGACGTACGAGTACAAAAACTCCACGCTTCGCAACCAGGATGTGCCGCTTACGCTGGACGGGTCCTACCAGGTCTGGGAGGTTTCCGGCAGCGCCGATTTCGAATCATTTACTGACAGTATCGTCGGCCCCTCGTACCAGGTCACGATAACATCTCCCGGCTATAACAGCACGCAGCATAAATCCTCCGGCATCACCGTGCAATGGACCGTCGGCCCCAACCCGTTCGATTCCGTGTACGTCAGCATTACCGGACGCACCGCTGTCGCGCACAAGATCGTGCCCAACACCGGGAGCGCATACTTCAGCCCTACTGAGCTTGCGAATGTTCCCACAGGCACAATATCTGTGGATATCTTTGACGGCAATGCCGTTTTCAAAAAGCTTCCGTCCGGCAAAATGGCCTTCTTCGCCGCGTACTCCCAATACAACGTGGAAATGACGTTGGAGGATTGATCAGCACTGACTCCCGGGATTCACGGCATCAGCGCTTTCCCTCAAACAAAAACGGCCTCGCTTTCACGGGGCCGTTTCATTTTCATCCGGTGTGTTATCCTACTTCAGCAAGAGCATGCGCCGGACTTTACGCACTCCATCCGCGTTAAGGACGGCGAGGTACGTACCGGCAGGCAGCGAAGACCCGTCGAAACGGGCAACGTGTTTCCCGGGCTCGACCGTGCCCCGAACGAGTTCTTCGACCAGGCGGCCCTGGATATCGTACACCGACAGGCAGATGTCCGTTCGCCGATCCGTAATGTACGTGAGGGCAGTAAACGTCTCTCCAGAAATCGAGGCGGGGCCGAAGGGATTGGGGTAATTCGCTTCCAGGGCAAGCGTCGCCGGCGCGGGGCGCTGGTCTTCCACGCCGAGGATTGAACTGGTGCTCCACATGCCACGCCCGTGGGTTCCCGCGATGAGGGTGTTGTCCGGCTTCAGGGCAATATCGTACACAACCACGTTGGGCAACCCGACTCCGAACCGCTCCCATGTGGAGCCGCCGTCCGCCGTCACCCACACGCCCAGGTCGGTGGCAATAAACAGCACGTCGGTATCGATGCGGGAGGGGACGATGGCGTTAACGGGAATGTCCGGGAAGTTGCCGCTGATATCGATCCAATCCTGGCCCGCATTGGTCGTCTTGAACACGTGGCCGGTACCGAAACCGGAGGCCGTTACGTAGGCGATGTCAGGGTTGGTCCAGTCCGTTTCCACGTCGGTCAACCAGCGGTTCGGGAGCCCTTTGCTGATATCCGTCCAGGTGGGATCCACGGCCAGGACGTTCCTGCTGATGAAGGCTTTCCCGTCGCCGGAAACGGTGTACATCCGGTTGCCGTCCGTGGCCGGTATGGCGAAATCGCTGATAACCGATTCTCTGGAACGACGCCGTGTCAAATCCGGGCTGATGATGGACCAACTGGGTGAAGTGGCCGAATTGGCCTGCATCATCCGGTACATGTACTGGCTGGCCATGAAGAGGCGACTCTCATCGAGGGGATGCAGAGCGATCGGCTTCATCCAGTTGAAGCGATCGTTGTCCGTGCCGCCGTTGAGACCGGATTCCATGCGCGTCCAGTTGAGGCCGCCGTTCAACGTACGGTACGGGGACATGTGAACGGAAATGGTAGTGTACATGATGCGGTTGTTCTGGGGGTCGATGGCAAAATACCCGCCGTCCCCGCCGTTCAGGATCGACCACATGGTGCTGCCGGGAGAACTCTGCCTCTGGGTCCCGTTGTCCTGGGTTCCGCCCACGAGGCGGCCCGGGTTCGTGGGATCAAAGCCGCACGTGTAGTACTGGACGGTAACGAGGTTGCTGTTCTTCGCTTCCCAGGTTGCGCCCCGGCTATGCGAAATGTACAGGCCGCCGTCGTTTCCGATCACGATGGTATTCGAATCATCCGGCTTGAAGGCAATGGCGTGCTGATCGACATGCACGGCGTGTGGATTGGTCACCTGCATAAACGAGCCTCCCCCGTTGGTGCTCCGGTACCAGGTCAAGCCGCCGAGCATGACGAAATCCGGGTTGTCCGGGTCCGCGGCAAGGGCAAAGTCATAGAACGCCTGCCCGTTCGTGATCTTGGGATTGACGGCGTTGATCTTGCGCTCCCATGTTTCGCCCGCGTCGTTGGAGACAAGAAACAGGAAGAAATCCGCGTCGGGGTCCCTGCCATGTGCGAACCGGAGATTGAAGTTCAGGGCCACGGCCACGTAAATGCGATTGGGCTTCTTGGGTGGAATGGCGAGGAGGATGCGGCCGCATGAATCGCCGGGTGGAAAGTTGTTGCCCATGCGTCGAAACGTGAACCGGTTGCCGCCCGCATCGGAGCGATAGATGCCGTTCGAGCCGCCCACGTCGTTGCCGATGGCAACGAAAACCGTGGCGGGATTATCCGGCTTGTAGGCCACGTCGGTGATGACGCCGGATTGCGCGTTCAACCAGTTTTGTCCACCGTTGGTGGTTTTCCACAGGTTCTGCATGGTCGCTACGAGCATTGTATCGGCTGATTGCGGGTGCAACGCGATGCGATGGACCGCGCTGGATGAAAACGGCCAGGGGAGTTTTTCCCAGGTCGCTCCCGCATCTTCCGATCTCAGGATGCCGATACCGTTGTAACTGGGCGCGCTGCTGGCCCGCGAGAATTGGCGCACGGGTTCTCCCGTCCCCGCGAAAATCCTGTTGGGATTGTATGGATCGATGGCAAGGGCTCCAATGGCAAGGGCGGGAAGATCATCCGTTAGCGGGAACCAGTTCTCGCCTCCATTGGTGCTTTTCCACACTCCCCCCATTGCGCCCCCGGCGTATATGACGTTCGTATTGACCGGATCGAACACGACGGCCCGCATACGGCCGCCGATGTTGGTGGGACCCTCGTTGATCCACTTGTTGCCGTACGCGGGTTTGCGCATGGAAAACCGATCCCGGGTTCGCAGCTCCTCATACACCTGGAAAATTCTTTTCTGAATATCAATTCCGGGATTCCCGTACAGCCGCTGCATGTAATAAAATTCGAGCATGCCCGGCGTCTGCTCGCCGATGGATTCTCGTTCCCCTTCCACGACCGGAAACCGGGTTGGTGGGACCTTGTGACTCGCCAGATCGATGCATGCCACCGCCAGCACCGCTGAAAGCACGAATAGAGAAGCAACGTGGTATCGTTTTACCATGAAAAAGACCTCCTGCACACAGCTTGAGAGAGAAGACGATAAGATGGCGCTGAAACGACATGTATTGCACTTCAGAACCATTTCTAAGGTACTGAAAGAATGGGGTTTTTGCCATCCAAAATGCGGGGGACCACTTCGCCCTTCCCCGCAAAGGGGCCACTTCGTGACGACTACACTCAGGACTACATCGTCAATCGTCGGGGGTTCGATGTTCGATTCCGCCAATTCGGGAACCCGCCAATTCGAAAATCCCTAACACCTCTCACCTCGGCCTGATAAACTTTTTACCTTTTACTTTTTACTTGATGACTTGTCCGAGCTATTTTTTTTCAATCTAATGATATAGTATTTTGAACAGGTAAGAATTCACACCGGAGCATCAACATTCGTCTAAAACAAGTGCGATCATCTTGACATGGACATCCAACTGAGACCGATTATTCGGTCGGTGCTCGACCGTTCACTTTCGCGCAAGGACGAAAGCAGGCTTGCGCGCGTGTGCCACGAAATTGCTCTCACAACACTGCTGACCAACTTCAGCCGACGACTGGATCACTTCAGATCCATGGGCCTGGATTCCTCGCAAGTCGCGTTCCTGTGTATCGAACGGTTGTTCCTCCCGCGTGAAGGCACGTGCTGCTACGAGCTGTTCCGGTACTTGACCGACCTCCACCTCGACCTCGATACATGGCCGGAAGAGGAATTGCTCATCGAGTTGCGGCGCCTCGTGTATCGCAAGGTACAGCACACTATCGCGGGCCTCTACGAGGAGCGCGACCCGGACTATGGACGCATCCTGCGGCAGGTCAAGACCATTGCCAAGGAATCCCCGCATTTTACCAGCAGGGAATCCGTTCTCGGGCTCCTTGTATGGAAGCCGGAAGAGGGCGACTTGCTCATGGAATTTCCGGAAATTCCTCCCGATAAGCTCCTGGCAGAGCTTTCGCGCGTTGCCTCGCCGGACAGCACCATCGATTTCCTGATGCACCTGATATTCAGCATCCTGCACAACGAGACGCAATACCGCCGCAAATTGCCGGCATCAGCCATCACTACAACCCTTCGACGCTTCTACGCGCTCATGCAGCCGGACAGGGAAGCGGTCACGTTGCCCGATACAAAACAGTTGGAAACCGAAGACCTGGACCTTCTCGCAAACCAGACCATGGACTTCATTTACACCGGATGCATACTCAGATACCAGGAACGTGGCAGCCTGACGGAGCACGAGTGTCAGAAATACCGGCGTGCGATTCACGCGTTCCTCCGGTCTCGTCTCGATGGACAGAAAGACGCGTTGTTTCACTGCTTCAACCAGGAATTTCCCGAAACGACGAAAGACCAGTACTGGGACCGGTACAGGAACACTTTTTCGTACATAGCGGCAAAAGCCTGGGATGATTTTGAAAAACGGTGCAAAAAATATTTCATAAAAGCCTAAAAAAATTCCGTGGAGCCCTTTGAATGCATGTATAGTAAAGTATCAAGTAAAGGATATAACTATGACGAAATACATAAACATACATCCTGAGGAACGAGACATCGAGCGCTACGTGTTGAAATCGCCGGCGCTGGCGGATGAAGAGAGGGATTTCATCGCCGGGCACATCGAGCAATGCGCTTTATGCCGTGATATCGAACGGTATTTCCAGGCGTTTTACCTCCATCTCTCGATTTCGCTGGAGGATACACGAACTACCGATCTTGAAGAGTGGCTTTCCGCGACACGAACCGGGGTTTTATTTCTTCAACCGGCGCACCAGAAATCGCGTTTTGCCGACGGCAAACCCGGCGTGATTGCCCTGGCGGCCCAGGATACCACGACGATGCCGCGGTACACCCCCGTGCAGACACTCACGACGGAGGATGAAAGCACGCTCATCAGGCTGATAAAGGACAACAAGACCAGCGCCTTCAATGCACAGGTCATCGCCGACGAGCAAGAGAAGTTCGACCGGGTCATGCTTACGTTCGACCGCATCCCCGAACGCCTCTTTACCGACGAGCACGGTGAAACGGCCCTGCCGCTGCCGCCATCCGACGAACCGCGCGAACTTCACGCGTACGTGCATCTCCCTGCAGCCGTATTCCTCGTGACCAAGGACAACGTCGAACAACTCCGCAAGAATATACAGGTGGTTGTCAGCAACGACGCCGGCGACAGGCTGACGATGAAACTCGAAGGGGGGTTTGTCTCCGTTGCCGCCTCGGGTGAAAAAGTGGCGGAATTTTTAGGCACGCTGGCCGTCTTTGCTCCCTCG
>JAJRXL010000429.1 GCA_024276335.1 Bacteroidota bacterium | reverse complement strand
TGGCGTCGTCAGAAGTACTGCCGTTGCCGCAGCTCGGTCTCTATTATTATTTCAATTGATCAGATGCCGCCGGGGAACGGGATGACGGGAGCTGCGAGGGCCTCCCGCTTATGTGTTTGCCGCTCCGTGGTCGTTATCCATTGGCATGGGAACAAGCGGGGTCGTGGGGTATACAACCCTGAGCGGTTTGAAGTTCTTTGATATTCTCGTCGGATTTCTTGCACTGAAACGGCGTATTTATTACCTTTAACCTTAATTTGGCTGGGGCTGTAGCTCAGGTGGTAGAGCATCTGCCTTTTAAGCAGAGGGTCGATGGTTCGAGTCCATCCAGCCTCACCAGATTGCGGAAGTGGTGAAATTGGTAGACACGCCATCTTGAGGGGGTGGTGCCCACCGGGTGTGCGGGTTCGAGTCCCGCCTTCCGCACGATGTTCAGCCAAGTGAAACGGGAACGAACAGAACCATGAATCGCACCCGTTTTTCTTCATCACCAACCGTGAAATCATATGAGACCACTACAATATTTCCTGATCGCCATATTGATTATTCCTCTGGCTGTGCATGCACAGTCGAAATCCAGTCTTGATCCCGAGGCGGGAAAGCTGTATAACGCGGGCAACGCCATGTTGAAAGCCGGGAATTACTCCGGTGCCATCGAGAAATACCGATCGGCGCTCAACATCCAGGAAGATTACCGGATATACTACCAAATGGGATTGGCCCTGAAGAAATCAGGCAAGTTGGATAAAGCGCTGGCAGCCTACAAGAACGCGGTGAGATTGAAGCCTGCATTTCACCTCGGGTACAACGCGATAGGCGGCGTGTACATTATCAAGAAAGACTACAAGAACGCCAGTGCGTCGTACAAGAAAGCACTCGAATTAAAGGAGAGTTTCAAGCCCGCCAAGATCGGTCTTGCTGCCGCAAATACGGGACAGGCCAGTCAGCTCGTCAGGAAGTCGTCTTTTGAAAAAGCGCTCCCCCTTCTCAAGGAAGCAGTGGAAATCGCTCCTACGTATGGCAATGCCTTTCTTTACTTGGCGATCGTCTATAATAAACTCGGGAAACCCAAGCAGGCGATCGATGCCGCCACGAAGGCCATCAAGTATCTGAAGCCCAAGTCCCGCGGGGCGGCGTACTTTGAACTTGGCGTGGCGTATCGGAGTGAAGGGCACATTGCCAAAGCGCGCGAGGCATTCATGAAAGCCAAGAAAGACCCCAAGTTCTCTCGAAATGCTCAGTATGAAATAGAACATTTGCCGAAGAATTAGGCGCTGTAGCGCCATCGTTCTCCTGGTTGTATCCCGCCTTCGGCGGGATTTCTTTTACAACGAAGTTTCCAGGACGAGTGTGAAATAGCGTATGGGGGCCATGTTTCCAACGACCTCCACGTAGTAATAGTTGAAAAGGTTGTTGACCATTCCGGTGAGGAGTACCTCACGGTTCGACAATTGTCCTTTCCATTGCACACGGACGTCGGTCCTCCAAATGGGCACTCGTTTATCTGCATCCCGAACGACAAAACTTATCTCGTCGTCAATCGTTTCGACCCTGCTGAGATACCGCACGTCCACCCCTGCTGTAAATGCTCCGTAATGCATATTCATGTTCATGATGAGCAAGTGGCGCGGCCGGTACTTCAAGGTCTGGTTTAATGTAAGGTCAACCGGGTCGAGGTACGTGTAGCCGAGTTGAAACTGGACCATATCATCGAGCGCTGTTGTCGAGATCGAGATTTCACCGCCGAGGATTCGGGCCTGGGTGATATTCCGGAATACGATTCTCGCGTCGGAAGAATCAATGATCGGCTCGACGAGGTCCCGGTAGTCGTTTCGAAAGAGCGCGAGATCAACAACGGCAAACGGAAAAATCACCTGGCGGAAACCGATCTCATAGCTCGTGCTTCGCTCCGGAAGCAGGTCGGGGTTTGGTTTGGTCTGGAGGCCTGCCGCGCCTGCCACCGCAAAGCGTTCCGCGATGGACGGCGAACGGAATCCAAGACCTACCGATGCCCGCATGGTGCTGCCGGAAGCGAAATCGTACGTCATTCCCAGGCGGGGATTGATCCTGCCGTCAACCTTGGCAATGTCCACCTTGGTGTAATCACCACGCAAACCCACGGTCATTTGCGCCTTCCTGAGAAGCGCGAACTCGTCCTGGAGATATAACGCCCAGGAGGTTGCGGTTCTCCGTCCAAACGTCTGCGCATCCACGTAAGAAAAACTGGCGTCCATTCCGCCGGTGATCAGGTGTCCCTTGATGCCGGAGTAAATTCCTTGCCACTGGTATCCTACGACGTAGGCGCTGGACTGGATGCGATCCGCAGGGCGCAAGGAAAAATCTGAAGTGTCGGACTTCGTATCGTTCGCGGTGCGGTAGTAATACAGCCTGTTTTCCATCGAGAACAAGGAATTAACGAGCCATGAATGCTTTGCGTATATGTACTGTTTATCCGACACGACTCTCTCGGAGAGGTCCGCGTTCTCGGGAGGTACGAGCGGATGTTTCAGGCTACGCCAGAAAATCCAGTTTCCCCTGTGATTGCTTGCGATGTTCGCGGAGACGTACAGACGATGATCCTTCGCGAGTTTCATCCAGCCGCTTCCGGTCACGTTCCACCGCAAGAAGTCATCCATCTTCCGGTACCCCTGGTTGCCGTAAATCCCCCCCGAGATGCGAAAGGACGACGAGCCGTACACCTTTTGGATGCGCCCGTATGCGGCATTAAACCAGCGTGGCGAATCACCCCACCAGTTCCATTCTGCGTACTTGGTCTTGTCGTAAAATCCGGAAAACACGCGAAGGCGCAGTTCGTCGCTTCGTGGCTTTGTCGTAATGACGTTGATAACACCTCCCAGTGCGGAGGAACCGTACAACGCCGAACCCGCGCCTTTCAACACTTCGATTTTTTCCACGTCGAACATGGGCACGACATCGTGTTTTATTTCTCCACCGTCGGCGCTGAGAAGCGGGAAACCATCGATGAGAAGGAGAACCCGCGAGCCCAGCGCACGACTGTATCCACTTGAACCACGGATGTTCACCTGGTCGTCAGTAATATTTACACCGGGGATGTACCGCAATGCCTCGTCCAGGGAAGTAAGAGCGCGAAAGTCGATATCGCGTCCTTCCATGACACTGAGGCTCACCGGAACTTCTTCGAGGCTTTGGGGTCGTCTTCCTGCCGTGGTAACGATTTCGCCCAGTTGTAACGGTGTCTCTTCCAGTTCGAAGTTGAGCTGTCGCCGCTGTCCGTTTGTTACCGTTACTTCTTTTATCTGGGTGCGGTAGCCAACCATACTGCATCGAACCCGGTAGGTGCCACCGGGGAGTGTAATCCGGTATTCCCCTTTTTCGTTCGTGGCCGCCCCATATCCGGTGCCGATACAGACGACATTGGCCAGCATCAGCGGTTCCCCCGCGGAGGTGACCTTGCCGAAGATAACGGCCTTGGGCTGAGCGGAAAGCGCGTGGCCCGCCAGAGCGAGACCGATGATGAGGAGTGCGTTTTTCACGGTGACTGGTTGGCTGAAGCCCGTGTCTCCAGGGTTGTCTTGATCGTGGTGAGAATTTCGTCCTGGTGCTCCCTGTTGTGGACAAAGTCGAGCGTGATGGAATCCACTATCAGCACCGGGCCCTTCTCAT
>JAJRXL010000428.1 GCA_024276335.1 Bacteroidota bacterium | reverse complement strand
ATGGCGACAAGCAATGTCTCGGACGGGGATTCCTCTACCCTTGCATCGTATTTCGCGCGAAAGGCCGAAGCGGACACGGCTTCGATCCGCTCTTTCATGTGGGCAGCCGACGTCGGCAACCCCGACGCCGTTCTTTTTCGCTGGAAGAGTTACGAATCCGGCGTGCTGCTGCCTCGTAACCTCGAGCTGGCAGCGGTGGAATACATCCGCGCGTTCCATCTCGGCGTCCCTGCATCCTTCAATCTTCTCGCCCGCCTGATCAGCATGGAAGGTTTTTTCGAACAGGTAAAAAACCGCGCCCTCGTCGGCGACCCGGTCTCGCAGTTCATCCTGGCAAGCCTGGTAACGCTGCGACTATACGGAGGGCTTTCGGATGAGCAGGCTCTGAATCTCCTGGAATCCGCGGCCTCGGCGAATTACGACCAGGCCATTATTCACCTGGGACTCAAGTATTTCACGGGGCGCCAGGTGAATAAGGATATCCGGAAGGCCCTCGCGCTCTGGCGAAAAGCGGCGGCGATGGGAAACCCGGAAGCAAAAGTACGAACGGCGGCCGCCATCATTCTCGGTGATTCCCGCTCGGCCGACTACAAAACCGAGATCGCGTTTCTCCGTTTCGCGGCATCCTACGGTTCAACCATGGCCGAAACAGCGCTGGCCTATTGCTATGAAACCGGAAAGGGCGTCAAGCAGAATCTCGGCGAGGCAATCAGACGCTATCGCTATGCCGCCATGCGAGGCAGTCCGCAGGCATACGAGGCGCTCAGGCGATGGTACAACCGGCTCCGTCCTCCCAACGAGGAATTCAGAATCGAGGAACACTGAGACAACGACACTACCCCGTTACTCAACTTCGAACTTCGCAACCTGCCGTACTTCCTTTTCATTGAGTACACCGAAGTAGGTTTTCACCCAATTGAACCGGACAACGCGCACCCGGAACGACATGCGCGATCCGCTGTAATGCTGAACTTCCACCCGGTACATGCCTTTTCCCACCGGACCGATGTTGTAAATATTCTCCACGGCATTTCCCCGTTCCTTCATCCAATCGGTTTCGAATACCAGCGTGCTGTCGGGCGATTCGGTCTTGTCCCAGTACATGTGAAGAGAACCGGGACCGTACAAATGCAGGTCGAGGTCAGCAATCGCCTGATCGGTGTTTGTCCAGGTAAGTGTCACCTGCAGATCACCTGTTCCCGGTGGAGCCTGGGGCACCGGCCAAGCGGTGGGAATTCCCTCCCGCCAATCTCCATGGCGGGAGGGTTCCACGACTGTCCAGCCGTGTTCGTCCACCAGACCCCAATCCGCGACGGGACGTGATATCCGGAGTTCAACCGGGAGAATACTGGTTTCAATGACGGGTAGACCGGATGCACTGCTCATGTCCATCCTTGATACACGTATCGAGTAGTCACCTTGGGGGAGCCTCCCATGGGATGTTGCAGCAGGAGCAGACAAGGAACACCCCGCTATCTGCCCGGCGAGATAGAATAAATTCGTCCTGTAGAAATCGCGAGGCGATGCCGCTTCCACGGTGACCGCGTAGCAAAACCCCGGCTCACCATTCACTTCGATTCCTCCGAGGGCCTGGCCGGGTTTTTCATCGCCTTGTTGTACTGATATCTCCCCCACCGCGTAGAGCCCCAACTCCAACACGTCCACTCCCAGGACGTGCCGCTCCCGGTCAAGGAACGAAACGGGGACGGTGTACCACCGTTCGAGCATCCGGTCATAATGGACCACCTGGAATTCATCCGGTGCCGCTCCACCCCGATAGGGCAGCGTGATACGCACCGGCCACCGGAACGCGACACCTTCCGGACCAAACTGGACGACTTCACCCGCCAGTTTCGTATCGCCGGGCAAAGGCGCAGGCAAATCCACGGGGTGTTCAATAGAAAAAACAGCGCTCGCGGCCGAGCCCTCCAGATTGGCTGGAACCGTGCCCGGTAGGACTTCAATCCCGCAACCAGCGGACGTCACCGTCGTTCCCCCGGAAAAAGAGGACACACGCAAAAGAGCGGATTCGCCGGCTGTTGGCGCTACGGGATTGCTGTCACCAGGAGAGCATCCTGTCAGGAGGATGACGGAAAGGATTATTGTAGGAAATGAATACCGCCGCGAAAAGACTGTTCGTATCCACCGGTGAATCCGGAAACTGGTCAACTTCCGGTTAGGAATTCCGAACACGGGCAAAGCAAGTAACTGTGTTTTTACTTTTCTCTACGGTCTACCTGATTTTCGAAACGATTACGGTGCGCGAGTCCCGCGGCGAAACGATTTGCATGAAGTACACCCCGGCGGGTAGCAGCTTCCCGTCCCCGTCCCTGCCGTCCCAGCGGAATACGAACGATCCCGACGATCCAGATATCAAAGCGAACGACCTGACGACGCGGCCCAGGCCATCATAGATACGCAACCGGACGTGAAGTTCCATGCCGGTTGCGGGAACCTTGAGCCCGATCAAGGTCGTCACTCCAAACGGGTTCGGATAGGGCCCGATGATTTCCACACTGCCTGGCACGGACATGCCGCGTGGAGTATCATCGATCCCCGTAATCAACTTCCTTCCCGGCGACCGCTTGTTTCCTTTCTTGTCAGCCAGGTAGATATTGACCCAGTCGGGCTTCGAGGCCAAGCCATTCTCGAAATAGGACGGCCACTCCTCGTCCGTCAGGCGCTTGAAATTTTCCGATATAAACTCGTAGTAGCCGTAAGCCGGTCCCGTGTAGGCCATGGATCCCCCTCCGGGGGCAGGCAACACGTACACGCCCAGGTTGATCTCGCCCGTACCGACGTGAAGGACCCGTCCAACGGGAGCGCCGTTATAATCCGTGGGCTGGGTATGAACATCGGCTACGACGAAATTTTTCGCTTCGGGTCCTTCGCCGTAAATAATTTTCGT
>JAJRXL010000427.1 GCA_024276335.1 Bacteroidota bacterium | reverse complement strand
TGGGGCTTGACGATGCGGTCATGGACGAGTGGGGCTACGTGACGGCCACCATCCCTGCCACTACCGACAAGCCCGGCGTGCCCGCCATAGGTTTTATCGCGCACATGGATACCTCGCCCGAAGTGACGGGTGAAGGTGTCAATCCCGTTCTTCACGAGAACTACCGCGGTGGCGATATCGTCCTGCCCGCTGACACTTCGATCGTGATAACCGTCGAGGACAACCCCGACCTCGAGCAGAAAATCGGCGAGACTATCATCACGGCGGACGGGACGACGCTCCTGGGCGCGGACAACAAGGCGGGAATCGCTGAAATCATGGACGCCGCGCATTACCTCGTCTCACATCCCGAGGTGAAACACGGGGTCATCCGCATCTGCTTCACGCCCGACGAAGAGGTTGGTCGCGGCACGGAACATTTCGACGTGGAGAAATTCGGCGCAAAGTACGCCTACACCATTGACGGGGAACAACTTGGTTCCGTGGAGAACGAGACTTTCTGCGCAGACAGCATGACCATTACCTTCAAGGGTGTCAACATTCATCCCGGTTTCGCCAAGGGAAAACTCCTGAATTCCATCAAGATGGCGGCGGACTTCATCGATCGACTGCCGAAGGACACTCTTTCGCCGGAAACCACCGAGGGCATGCAGGGCTATGTTCATCCCTACGTGCTGAACGGCGGCATCGAGGAAACCTCCGTCAAGTTCCTCATCCGTGATTTCGAAGAAAAAGGATTGAAGGGAAAGGAAAACTTCTTGCAAAAACTTGCGGAGGAAGTCGCAAGCAGGTATCCAAGGGGTTCCGTGGAAATCAATATCGAGGAATCCTATCGCAACATGCGTTATGTTCTCGATAAGCATCCCGAAGTTATCGACTGCGCCATGGAAGCAATGAAGCGCTTGGGAATAGAGCCCCACACCGGTTCCATCCGCGGCGGCACGGACGGGGCGCGGCTTTCGTACATGGGCCTTCCCTGTCCCAATATCTTCGCGGGCGAGCACAGCTTCCACAGCAAGAGGGAGTGGATCAGCGTGCAGGACATGGAGAAAGCGGTCATGACCATCGTGGAAATCGCCAGGGTCTGGGAAGAGCGTAGTTAATACCCTCGCCCTTTTTTGGTTTTGCATCCGCCCTTTCCCAAAGGGACCGCTACGCGGCGCCTCCGCTCATGGGCTTGGGAAGAACATGGTTAGTATCCTCGAGCTCTCACCGGGAATGGAACGCGGAAATGCGGAAACGGCAAACTGCGCGAAAGGACGTATTTCGTTTCCTCAACATTTAATGCCGTGAAAGAAGACCTCGAAATCACATCGGATCTGGTGCTTCCGGCGGACGAACTGGTGTACCGATTCTCCCGGAGCGGGGGGCCGGGTGGCCAGCACGTGAACAAACTGGAGACCCGGGTGGAACTTGTCTTCAATATTCCATCCTCTCGCGTTCTGAGCCGGAAGCAAAAGCAGCTGTTACGGGAGCGCCTGCGGTCGCGACTCGATACCGGGGGGGCGCTGAGGGTAGTCTCGCAGAAGCACCGGAGCCAACGGGCGAATAAACTTGACGCGCGGAAAAAGCTTCGGCGCCTGTTGGCGGGGGCTTTGAAGGAGCGAAAGAAACGCGTTCCCACGCGGCCGACGGCAGCCGCGGAAAAGAAGAGACTGGCGGAAAAACGCCGTCGCGCGGAGATCAAAAAACTTCGGAGAAAGGATTTCGACGACTGAAAAGGAAATGCATCATCACAGGTTTGTGGTTGCAAGCTGGAAAATATGATAAACAACAGATGGCTTTCCGGCGCGCGTACCGACGAGAGCAATCGAAAAATCCAAAATCTCCCATTCCCCTTGTCCCCATGTCTTCCGGTCTCCTTGTCCCCATGTCCCCTCTTCCCCGGTTTGAATGAATCCCTCTGGTTTTTTACTTTTGGGAACCATTCGCTTTGTGTAATGATGTTGGGTTATGCAACATGGGTAAAGGAGATATTCGTTCAAAGAGAGGCAAGATCTGGCGGGGCACGTATGGCAAGAGTCGTCCAAAGAAAAAGAGAAAATCGTTCTATGCGCCGTATGAGGAAGCGCCCGTGATTTCGACGGGGCAGGTTGCCGCCCCGCCGCCTACAGAGAATACGACCGCCGAAGAGTCAACCGCTCCCGAGACGAAGGAAGAATAATCTCGCTGCGGAACCGAAGTCGTTTTCTCCTCTGAACGCTGCCTGTCAGCGTGAAGACGTCGGCATTACTACATCTCTCCAGAAATACTACTCTTTCCTTCGCTGGAAAATCTACAGCGGTGGGGCATCCATACCTCACGGATGAAACGGAATTCCGGCGGCAGCGCCTCCGCCCCGGGTCCCTGTTATTTCAAAAGATATTCCTCGAAGAACAGGATCGTCGCTCGCATGAAGTAGTCGCGGTTGGTCTTCTTGCGAAACCCATGGCCCTCGTCGGCAGCGAACATCGTCCAGACGGGGATGCCGTTGGCCTTGACCGCCTCCACGATCTGGTGGGCCTCGCTGGCGGGCACCCGTGGATCGTTCTCGCCCTGGGCGACGAAAAGCGGGCTTCGGATCTTGTTGGCGTTGGTTGTCGGTGAGATGCGGTCGAGGAACGCGCGCATATTCGGATTGCGTTCGTTGCCGTATTCCACGCGTCTCAGGTCGCGCCGGTAATCCTGGGTGTTCTCGAGAAAGGTGACGAAGTTGGAAATCCCTACGATGTCAACTCCGCAGGCGATCCTGTCCGGGTAGTGGAACAACGATGAGAGCACCATGTAGCCGCCGTACGAGCCTCCGAAAACGGCGACGCGGTCGGCGTCCAGTTCTGGCTGCGTTGCGATCCAGTCCAGGAGCGCCCCGATGTCCTTCACCGTGTTTTCGCGGTTGAAGCCATTGTCGAGACCGAGGTAGGTCTTTCCGTACCCGCTGGAGCCGCGCACGTTGGGCGCGAGCACGACGCACCCGAGTTCGTTGATCCAGTACTGGAGCGTGGACGAAAACCGGGGGCGGTATTGACCTTCCGGACCGCCGTGTATGTTGATGATGACTGGGAACGGCCCCGTGCCCTTCTTCGGCTTGTAGTAAAAGCAGGGGATCGTGCGCTGCTTGCCGTCCACGAGGTCGAACGTCGGGTAGTGGATGAGGCTGGGTGTTACGAACGACCGCTCGTTCAGTCCCCCCACTTCACTCTTGGTCCAGCGCGAGAACCGCTTGCCCGTGATGTTGATGGTGTACACGTCGGCGGGACCCGTGGCCGCGTTGAGCGTAAAGGCGAACCGGGGATTGAACGGCTGGAAGGTGATGCCGGAGATGAGACCGGGAGGAATATCAGGGACTTCCTGCTCTTCCCAGTCCGGCAACAGGACGATATGAAGCCTGCTGATTCCATTCTCGTTCACGCTGAAAACGAGGTACTTCCCTTCGGTGGAAATGTCGAAGCTTTCGACGTCCCAGGAAAGGTCGGGGGTAAGGTGGCGGATGTCGCCGGTGGCGACGTCGTAGCGGTAGAGCGTGCGGAATTCCGTTTCCTGGTCCGATACGTAGTAAATGAAGCCGTCGCTCGACCATACCGCGCCGCCGTAGTAGATTTTTCTCTCCTGCCCGGGGTTGATTTCCTTGAGGTTCCGTGTGGCGATGTCCGCGATGTACAGGTGTGTTTCGTTGGCGGAGATGTATTGCATGACCACGAGGCTGGAATCATCGGGCGACCAGGTGACGGGGTACCAGCTTCCCCGGTTGGTCGTGAGCGCCCAAGCTTGTTCGGGCTTGTACGGGTTCATGATCCAGACGTCGGTATCCCTGCCGTTACGGCGGTTGCTGGAAAACGCGAACACGCTTCCGCCGCGCGACCACAGGGCCGAAGAGTTCCGGCTCCTGCCATCGGTGAGCATGTGGTACGATCCGTTCAGCCTGTCGAAGTAGAAAACCTGGTAGAATTCTCCGCCTCCGACGTCCTTGGAAAAAAGGAACCCGCGCTTGTTGTCGC
>JAJRXL010000426.1 GCA_024276335.1 Bacteroidota bacterium | reverse complement strand
CGTGCCCCGGGGACCGTACAAGACAAGCACGAGAACGAGGAAAAACGCGACCAGTGCCGCTTGCTTGTAGCGCAGCGGGAGGTAGTACACGACGAGAAACGCCCCCGCGATGCCGAGGAAGAGAACGAGCCGTTCGTCGTCGTTCGTGTATCCCTCGTTGTACGATACATGGATGCTGCAATCGACGTTGCGGTCCTCGTCGAAGACGTCCTCCACGACAATGCCCGCGCGAGCAGCCAGCTCCTGCGGGCCGGGAAGCCCTACGGCTTCGTACGCGTGTGTAAACAGGTAGATGTAGAGGGTGAGGAGCAGGAGGACCGCGGGAATGATCCGGGGCTCGTTGCGGTTGTGGCGTTCCTGTTCCTCGGGCGTGATCGGCGCGCCGCTCAGGAGTCCCGGCATGGCTATCCGTGCCCGCCCAGCCGTTCAGCCACGTACCGGGCCAGGGTTTCGATGCTACGGAAGTTGGCGGCGTTGATGTCGGCGCGGCGGACGTCGATGCCGAAAGCGGATTCGAGGAACAGTGTCGTGTTCACGATCCCCAGCGAGTCGATGAACCACTCTTCCAGGAGGTTGGTCGAGAGGGTCAGCTCCGCGCCGGGCTGTGGGAATTCCCGCTCGATGAAATCCTTGATGCGCGTCGCTATTTCATTGATATCGCTCATGGGTCTTCGCTGTGCACGTATGATCGCAACGCGCCGCGATCGATCTTCCCGTTGGCTGTCAGGGGGAAGCGTTCGAGGTGGCGCAGGCGGCGCGGCATCATGTAGGCGGGCAGGTAGTCCCGCGCTTTGCGTCCGGCGTCTTCCACCGGCTGCCGGTTGAACGTCGTGTAATAGAGCAGGATTTCCTTTTTCGTTTCGTCGTACACGGCGCAGCTCTGTGTTATTTCTTCGAGCCGGTTGAACGCCGCCTCGATTTCTCCCGGCTCGATCCTGTAGCCCTGGTGCTTGATTTGGTGGTCCTTCCGACCGACCATGTAGATCAGGTTGTCCTTTCCGGAGATATAGCCGAGGTCGCCGGTCTTGTAAACGATGGAGCGGTACGCGCCCCGCGCCGGGTGCCGGATGAACGCCTCCCGCGTGCGTTCGGGGTCGTTCCAGTAGCCGGGCGATACGCCGATCCCGCCCACGCAGATTTCAGCCACGGTATCCGCTTCAGTTACGATGCTTCCATGTTCGTCCAGCAAAACGATCTCCGCGTTCCGACATGGAATCCCCAGGGGGACGTTTTCGAGATGCTCGAGTTCTTCACCGAAAATCCAGTAGATGCAATCCACGGTAATTTCGGTCGGTCCGTACAGGTTGGAGAGCAGGGCGCGGGGAAGATGCTTCCTGAGGTAGCACAGCGTGTTGAGCGGCATGGCCTCGCCCGCGAAAAGCACCTTGGTAAGGCAGGAAAGATCATAGTGGGAGAAAAGATCGAGTCGCGCCATGCTCACGAGAACGGAGGGCACGAAGAAAATGAAGGAAATCTTATTCTCCCCGATGTACTCCGCCAGCGTCGGAAGAAAGATGAAGTGATCCCTGTGCAGCAGGTGGAGCGTGCAACCCCGCGCCAGCATGAGATAGATGTCGAGCACGGAGTTGTCGAAAAAGAACGGCGCCTGGACGCAGATGATTTCTTCTCCCGTGACGGCGTACGTGTCCACAGCCCAATCGATGTAGTTGATCACGCCGGCGTTGGTGATTGTCACGCCCTTTGGCGTGCCCGTGGTCCCCGACGTGAAAATGATGTACACCGGATCGAAGTTCGTTCTTCGTTCGAGACCCGCCGCGATGACTCCTTCCGCCTTCTCCAGGCCGACGGACGCAGCGAGCTCCTCCGTGCGGCACTCTCTCTCGCCGCAGGTGAAACCGTTCCCCGAAGACTCGAGCACGAGGTGTGGACCGAGTTGATCGAGCATCTTTTTCCTTCGCGCCGGCGGTGAATCCATATCGATCGGGACGTAGATGTTTCCGCTGAGCTGAATGCCGAGGATGGCTACAACTGCCGGAATCGACTTGGGTATGGAAATAACGACCGGCGTGCCGGCCCTGTCGAACGTCGTTCTCAACCAGTACCCCAGGTAGACCGACCGGCGCCGGAGTTCGCCGAACGTGATCCGCTCTTCGCCGTCCACGATCGCGGTTTTTTCGGCGAAGCGCTTGTGGGTACCGGAGAAGTATTCGATGGCAAGTCGTTGCATGGTCATGCGGCCGCAGTCGAGGCACGGGTGAAAAAGGCGCGGCTGAATTGAACGATCATCCCTTCCGGGACGAGCGCAGGGAGCGATGAGGCGAACTCGCGAGGCAGCCCATCGTTGCTTCCGGGCGCGGGTTTGAAACGCACCACGGCCCGTTCGGGCAGGCGGGACAAATGCTCCCGCACGTGCGTCTTCCACGTAGCAAGATCCTTGTGAAAGGGAAGGACGAGATCGCACATGGGACGCGCGGGCAGAGTGATGAATCGCTGCGTCATTTTCCATGAGCCGGTTGACGGATCAAGCGTAAACTCAAGTTCACAGAAGCCCTTTTCCTCATCTTTTTCGGCGAAGGAAGTCCGCTCGGTGGAGCCGGGATACATGACCGGCGTTTCGCCCGCTGCATGGCGCGCCGTCAACGTTTGCCGACGGTGTATGTGTCCCGAAAGCACCGCGTGAAATTCCGCCGGTATGTCTCTCATTTTGATGACATCCGTTCCGTTTCTGAAGGTGAAATTTGCCGGACCCACCGTGGCCCCCTCGACCGCCTGGTGGAAACACAGCAGACGGATGTCAGCTTCCGGGTGCGCCCATCCGGTTTGCTCAAGAATACCCGGAAACCGGGTGCGAATGCCATCACGCACGTAGGGAAAGCCGGAAAAGGAAACGACAGCGTTGGAGAGAGGAAGCGTTATCGTATTCGGTTCGTCGAACACGTGGATGTTCGGATGACCGACGAGCAGCGAGGAAGGGAGGCGACTTCGCTCGTGGTTGCCGGGCACGATGATGAGCGGGATGCCCGTTTCGGCGAATTCCAGCAGCGCGTTGTATGCCTTGTCAACAATGGGAGCGGGAATTTTGCTGCGGAAGAACAGGTCGCCGCCGTGGATGACGACGTCGGGTCTTGTGCGACGGGCATGGGAAAGGACGCGGTGGAAATTGTCGAAGAAATCCCGGCCCCGTCGCGTTCTCCGTACACGGGGGCGGACAGGGAAATCAAATCCAAGATGGGTATCGGCGAAAAAGAGGAGCTTGATAATT
>JAJRXL010000425.1 GCA_024276335.1 Bacteroidota bacterium | reverse complement strand
TGCCCTTCCTTGATCTTTCCGAATTCTTCGGCAAGGTGGACGAGAAGTTCCTTGACCCGTGAGGCCGAGTCCTTGAACACGAGGCTCTCGACCCGTTCCTCGAATTTCCGCAGCCGTAGGCCGACCCGGCGCACGATCTGGAAATTCAGGGAGGGGTTTCGCTGGACGAGGGCGGTGAAGTCGCCGCGGCTCAAGGTGCAGATGAGCACGTCGTCAAGGGCCTCGGCGATCTCGTTGCGCGGCGCGTCCGAATCCGCCTCGACGAGTTCTCCGAAAAGTTCTCCCGGCCCCAGGACGTCGAGGATGATTTCCTTCCCATCTTCGTTGATGCGGCTGAACTTGACGTGCCCTTCTTTCAGGAAATAGATGTTATGCGAGGGAGAAGCCGGGAAGTAAATAATATCCCGTTTTGAGGTCCGCTGCATCCTGGTCATGGAAGCGAGGCCTTGAAGCTCTTTTTCGGGAAGCTCTTCGAACAGGTTGAAATTCTTCAGGTACCAGAACGCGGATTTATCTTGAGCCATGTCGGTAATCCTTTGCTGTGAATGCTGTACGCCATGATGGAATGTTCTTCGCATCCAAATGTCGTATTCTGGTAAACATGAAACACGACCGGATAGGTTCCGTCGCTTGCGGTAAACGTGCAACGACAACGGATGGGCTGTGCTTTGAGAAGCGTCCTTGTGTCGATGGCGCGGGGAGAAACGATGGTTTCAACGACATGATTGTGTCGTTGCGGGAAAGGGCACCGGGCAGGATGATTTCTGATATTGCCTATTTTCGAGGATGATACTACATTACACTTCCCGGTTGGGGCCCTTAGCTCAGTTGGTTAGAGCAACGGACTCATAATCCGTCGGTCGTAGGTTCAAGTCCTACAGGGCCCACTTGATCATCCATCGTGCAGGAAGACATTTTCGCGCCCACGTGCGGGTGCGATCTATGTGCGGCGGGATTCTTCGCGGAAGTATTCCTTTGCTTTCCGGAGGACTTTGCCGTGCAGGAGCAGGGTGGAAATGACGGTAGGGATGGCCATGAGACCGAAGGCGATGTCCAGGGTGTTGATCACCAGTCCCATCGACCACACGGCGCCTCCGACGATCAGGAGCACGAACAGGGCGACGTGCAGCGAGGCGGCGCGGTTCCCGGTCAGGTAGAGGAAGCACATCTTGCTGTAGTGCGAATACCCTAGCATGGTGGAGACGGCGAACAGGACGATGATGACAGCCAGGAGCGTCCTGCCCGCCGGTCCGAGCGCCGATTCGAAAGCCATTAGCGTGATGGAGATGCCTTCCATGTTGTGTGTGTACGCCCCGGTGGCGAGAATAGCCAGGCCGGTGGCGGAACACACGAGGATCGTATCGATAAGCGGACCCAGCATTGCGATGAGGCCCTCGCGAATGGGGCTGGCGTTCCGGGCCTGACCGTGCGCCATGGGCGCGGTGCCGATACCCGCTTCGTTGGAAAAGGCCGCCCGCTTCACGCCGTTGCCGATCACCGTGCTCAATGCCATGCCGGTTGCTCCGCCCAGGGCCGATCTGCCGGTAAAGGCATG
>JAJRXL010000424.1 GCA_024276335.1 Bacteroidota bacterium | reverse complement strand
TGCTCTCGGCTGTGGTCATCGCCCAGGACATCATGCATAGCAATACGATTGCCGTCACCCCGTTGGACAATCTCGACTACGTGATGAAGATTTTCGGAGAGCAAGACGTGGACGAGCTTCCTGTGGTGGAATCGCGTGAGAGCATGAAGGTCATCGGGGCGGTCACCCAGCAGGATGTTATCGCGGCGTACAACCGGCTCATCTATAAGCTCGATCTTGCCGACGGGATGGCCAGCGCGGTGTCCCTGGCTCAGGAAACCAAGCGTATTAACTTGTCGGAAGATTACGCCTTGCAGGAACTGGAGGTGCCGTCGCAATTCATCGGGCACAGCATCCAGGAACTGGAAATCCGAAAGAAGTACGGCGTCCAGGTGTTGCTCGTAAAGCATCACGACGACAAGCGGGGCATGGAAACCCAGAACTTGATGCCATCGCCGAAATACGTTTTCCAGCCCAACGACCGCATGCTTATCAGCGGCTCCATCGAGCACGTGGAATGGTTCACGAGGATGTGAAAAGTTCAACGCATAACCTGGCCAAGGTGAAAAGTCGCGATGATTTGCGCATGACAGGATAGGAACACGAGCGAAAGAAGTACCAAGCGGGGGCTTCCAAGAACTTTGTTCATTTGTTGTCATTGCGAATCCGCCGGAGGCGGATGAAGCAGTCTCGTCAGAATTCGCAGATTGCTTTCCTGAAGGGACCACTTCGTGGCGGACTTTGTCCTCGTAATGACCGGTTTTCAAAAGCCTTCCACTATTTGACGTTCTGGTGGCGAAACACGGTAGAGCGCTTCCAAATGCTGAACGAATTGCCAAATCCGCCATTTTCCCCCTGGTTTGAAGAGTGACGAAATCTTCCTATCTTTAATGCTGATCCGTATCGGGGAGTAGCGTAGCCCGGTTAGCGCGCCTGCTTTGGGAGCAGGAGGTCGCGAGTTCAAATCTCGCCTCCCCGACATGAGCCCCCGGTGAATTCCACCAGGGGTTTTCTTTTATTACACACCGTGACAATCTCTTGTCCACATCCCCCTTCGACTTCGCTTCCCCCTTCGACTTCGCTTCCCCCTTCGACTTCGCTTCCCCCTTCGACTTCGCTCAGGGTGACGGTGGGAGGAATAAAGGCGAACGCTTGGTTTGCAGCATGTGAATACATAGATTCCCGGCGGGATAAGTTCTCACAATTTTCACTTCCGGGTCGTGCGATGTGTAAAGTCGGGCTTCGATTTATGCTTGTGTTGTTGGTGCTGGAATACGCGCCGGCGCGGGGACAGGAATTTACGCTCTGTCGTTGGAGCGACGAGCAACCGAGGGTTCAACGCTTCGACGGTGCAATACGCCTGACTTTTTCCAAGGGCGACTCGAGTTGTCAGAATCCGGCATTTTCTCCCGATGGAAAGCGCATCCTCTTCACCCGTTTTCTGAACGGCTACAACCGGGGACCTTCCGAATTAGTGGTCCTGCCGTTGTCGTTCCAGGCCGATTCGGTTGTTCCCGGAAGTGAGCAAGTTGTAATCGCCTCCCGTGACGCCGACAACGTAAATGTCCCCGGTCCCAGTTGGATCGGTGATGCAATCTGCTGGTCGTCCGATCGCGACGGCGGGGCGGACGAGATTTTTATCGCTCGTCCTGATGGTAGCGACATCGTGCGGATTACAACTCACCCGGAAAGCCTGGGGTATTACATCGAGCCGGTGTTCAACCCGGCGGATCCGCACAGGATGCTCTTCGAGTACGGCCCGGATGATACGACACCTCACCGGCTGGGCCTGATAGAACGCGACAGGTACAACACGGTGACTTTCCTTACCGATGGAACGTTCGACGCGCGTTTGCCCTCGTGGTCGTGGGACGGGGCGACGATTCTTTTTCAACGGGCGGACCCGTATTCCGACAACTGGCGGATTATGACTGCGGAACTTGATGATTCCAGCAGTATTCCGCGCCTTGTCAATGTTCGAAGAATCCCGCAACCCGTGGCGCACAACACCGACAACTCCTGGTATTTCAACAATCGTTTCATCCTGTCATCGACGGACCCGGGGATACCCTTGCCAAATATCTTTGCCATCGATATTGCCGTTGGAAAGGCTATACGGGTCACCGTATCAAGCGAAAACGAGGACGGCGCGCCGTCCACTTCCCCTGACGGCGCGTGGATTGCGTTTGAATCGCATCGGACCCGGGACGAGGAATCGCCGTCTGATATCTGGATCATTCGGGCACCGCCACTTGTTCCTTCCACTGTCAGCCGGAAGGTTAGTTCTCCCGGCGAACTCGTTCTGAAACAGAACGATCCGAATCCTTTTGCGGGATGCACGACGATTCGCTTTTCAACTGATCGGGGTGGAAGAGCAACGCTGCAGGTATTCGACATCTCGGGCAGGATCGTGCGGACATTGATCAACGGGTACGTATGGCCGGGCAAGCACTGCGTTGTCTTTCAACCAGGGAGTTTGCACGCGGGTTTGTATTTCTA